>SXHP01000034.1 GCA_005773165.1 Sphingomonadales bacterium
CCGCGCGGGGGCATCCCCATCGACGTGTTCTGGCAGTCGGGCCCGCCGCCCGCCGAGCTATGGGTGCCCGAGCAGGGTGTGCAAGGCTACCGGGGCCGCGGCTGAACGCCCGATGAATTGAATTTGCTGCAGCGCACCCCAAATATGCAACCATCCGGCCGCGTCAGCGGTTTGTAGGGAGAGAGCGGCTCCGTCCCGCTGGTTGGCGATAGGGTGGCAGATGGTGAAGGCTGATAACGGCAATGGGATCGGGCGGCTGGCGCTGATCGGAAATTTCCTGCCCCGCAAGTGCGGGTTGGCGACCTTCACCACCGACGTCTACGAAGCGATGCGCGCGCGTTTCCCCGAGGTCGCGGTCGACGTGTACGCGATGGACGACCACCCCGGCCGCTACGCCTATCCCCCCGCGGTCACCGCGGCGATCCCGCAGGACGACCTGTCGGCCTATATCGACACTGCGCGCGCGATCGAGACGAGCGGCGCGCAGGCGATCTGGGTGCAGCACGAATACGGCATTTTCGGCGGAAGCGCGGGCGATCACCTGCTGGCGCTGCTCGACCGGACGACGCTGCCTGTGATCGTCACGCTGCACACCGTGCTGGAGAAGCCGAGCAGCGACGAGCGCCGGGTGATGGAGGGCCTGCTCGCCCGCGCCGCGCGGATCGTGGTGATGGCGGAGCGCGGGCGCGAGATCCTGCGCCGGGTCTATGGCGCCAACCCGCGGCAGATCGTCACCATCCCCCACGGCGTTCCCGATCGCCCGTTCGTCGATCCGGCGACGATGAAGGACCGGTTCGGCTGGGCGGGCCGCGAGGTCGTGCTGACCTTTGGGCTGCTCGCGCCCAACAAGGGGATCGAGACGCTGATCGCGGCGCTGCCCGCGGTCAAGGAGCGGCATCCCAACCTGCTCTACGTCGTGCTCGGCGCGACCCACCCCAATCTGGTAGCGCACCAGGGCGAGGCGTATCGCGATTCACTGGTCGCGCTGGCCGCGGACAAGGGGGTGGCGGAGAACGTCCAGTTCATCGACGAGTTCGTCGAATATGACGCGCTGATCGACTATCTGCAGGCGGCGGACATCTACGCGACGCCCTATACCAACCCCGCGCAGATCACGAGCGGAACGCTGTCCTATGCGGTCGGCGTCGGCAAGCCGGTGATCGCCACGCCCTACGTCCATGCGACCGAGATCCTGGCGGACGGTCACGGCGTGCTGGTCGACTTCAAGGACTTCGCCGCCTTCGCGCGCGAGATCGACGCGTTGCTGTCGAACGACCGCGATCGCCGACGGCTGAGCGAGCGCGCCTATGCGCGCGGCCGCACGATGATCTGGCCGCGGCTCGCGGAGGCGACGATGACGGAGATCGAGGCGATCGTCGCGACGCGGCCCCAGCGGCTGCCCGCCGCGGTCGCCGCGCCCGACCTCCGCCCCGACATCGCGGCGGTGGAGCGGATGAGCGACGCGACCGGCATGCTCCAGCATTCGATCTATTCGATTCCCGACCGCCGCCACGGCTATTGCATCGACGACAACGCCCGCGCGCTGATGCTGATGAGCGCGATGCCGCAACTGGATGCGGTGACCCGCGACAAGTGGACCACCATCTACGCCTCCTTTGTCCAATATGCGTGGAACCCGGACCGGCGGCGCTTCCGCAACTTCATGAACTTCGACCGGACCTGGTGCGAGGACGTTGGGTCGGAGGATTCGAACGGCCGCGCGCTCTGGGCGCTGGGCGTCACCGCGCGCGATGCGCGGGATGCGAAGCACCGCGACTGGGCGCGGATGATGTTCGACACGACGGCGAGCCTCGCGTTCGAGCTCGGCTCGCTCCGCGCGCAATCGTTCGCGATGCTGGGAGCAGCGGCGATCCTGGACGCGCATCCGGGGCATGAGCTGGCGCGCGAGATCCTGCAGCGCTTCCCCGACATCCACATGGCGATGCTCGCGGAGACGCGGCGGCCCGAGTGGGAATGGTTCGAGATCGTTCTCGCCTATGACAACGCGCGGCTGCCGCAGGCGCTGATCCGTGCCGGGGTGGCGCTGGAGCGCAAGGACCTGATCGAGGTCGGGCTGAAGACGCTGGAGTGGATCGTCTCCAAGCAGACCAGCCCGCAGGGACGTTTCCGCGCGGTCGGCACCGAAAGCTTTCACCGCCCCTATGGCGAGCCGCTGAAGTTCGATCAGCAGCCGCTGGAGGCGCAGGCGACCGTGGACGCCTGCGTCGCGGCGCACGAGGCGACCGGCGACGCGCGGTGGCTGGAGGAGGCGCGCCGCGCCTACGGCTGGTTCCTGGGCGCCAACGATCTCGACATGCCGCTCGCGACCTCGGCCGACGGCGGATGCTTCGACGGGCTGATGCCCGCGGGGTTGAACCGGAATCAGGGGGCCGAATCGATCCTGGCGCTGCAATTGGCGAGCTGTGCGATTTGGGGGCTTGGAAAGGCGCGCGCGGGCGTGGCAGGAGAGAGCCGTCACGCCGCGTAGCTTCTCGCCACGCTGGCCGGCAGGCGAGGGATCCTGAAAAGACGCATGGATTTGTTCACTCACGAAATGCGGCTGCGCGCCGATCCGTCGCGCGTCGTCGTCCGCCCGTTCCACATCGCCTGGGGCGGGCAGGGCAACCCGCCGAGCCGCACCGAACGGCTGATCGGCGAAGTGCTCCAGATGTCGGACGCGGACACGCGCGAACAGCTGGAGGTGGTGCTCAAGGATTTCGAGGCGCGCCACTGGCAGACCCGGCGCGTGTTCATGACCCGTTACGACCAGCTGGAGGACATGCTGGGGCTGAACGGCGCGGAGATCGGCGACGAGCGGCGGCAGCTGATCGGCGCCTATTTCTGCCACGAATACAGCTACGCCGCGGCCGCGCTGATGAACCCCAGCGCGGTGCCGCATTTCGACCAGTCGGGCATGCCCACGGGATCGATGCGCATCCTGATGTCGATGCGCGCGGTGGGCGAGGGGCATATCTCCTCCGTCGCCTTTCGCGAAGGGATCATCACCGACGACCGCGAGCTTAAGCTGGCGCCCGAGCCGCCGTTCGCGACCGCGACCGATCTGGTCGGCGGCAGCGAGAACGAAATGCCGGTCGGGCCCGTCACCGTGTTCCGCCACCGCGATTCGACGCTGTCGGGCACCGTGATCTTTCCGATCACCCAGGCGCAGTCGAAGGGGCTGGAGGACCTGCGCATCGTCCGCTTCCGCCACGACGACGGCACCTATGAATGGATCGGGACCTACACGGCTTACAACGGCGCGCAGATCCAGTCGGAGCTGATGCGCACCCGCGACTTCCGCGCGTTCGATCTGGTGCCGATGACCGGAGGCGCGGCGCGCAACAAGGGCATGGCGCAGCCGTCCTATATCGCCCCGCCTCCCGCGGCGTAGTACACCCGCAGAACAGGGCCGCCGCCCCCTGCA
>SXHP01000282.1 GCA_005773165.1 Sphingomonadales bacterium
GCGCCGCGGGCGTTCCGGCGCGCGGCGAGAAGGGAAAGACATGCGCGTGGACGACGTCGCAATCGTCGAGGATCGCGAGCGTGTCGGCGAACATCGCCTCGTCCTCCGTCGGAAAACCCGCGATCAGGTCCGCCCCGATCGCCACGTCGCGCTTCGCCTTTATCCGCTCGACCAGCGCAATCGCATCGGCGCGCGCGTGCCGCCGCTTCATGCGCTTGAGCACCAGGTCGTTCCCCGCCTGCATCGACAGATGGAGGTGCGGCATCACCCGCGCCTCGCCGGTCACCAGCTCGAACAGCCGCTCGTCGATCTCCACCGCGTCAAGCGAGGACAGCCGCAGCCGCTCCAGCCCGGGGACGTGGTGGAGAATGCGCTCGACCAGCGACCCGAACGTGGGCGCGCCCGGCAGGTCGCCGCCGTAGCTCGTCACGTCGACCCCGGTCAGCACAACCTCGCGGTGACCCGCCGCGACCGCCTGCGCGGCCCGCTCGACCACCGCGCCCGCCGGAACCGACCGGCTCGCGCCCCGCCCGAACGGGATCGCACAGAAGGTGCAGCGATGAGCGCAGCCGTTCTGCACCTCGATGAAGGCGCGCGAATGCTCGCCGAAGAGGGGCTGAGGCGTCGCCTCGACGCCCCAGGAGGCGGGCAGGAGCTTGTCCCGGTTGCCGACCACTCGCGACACCTCCGGCATCGCCGCGAAGGATGCGGGTTCGATCTCCGCCGCGCAGCCGGTGACGACGATCTCCGCCTCCGGCCGCCGCCGCGCCGCGCGCCGGATCGCCGCGCGCGTCTCCTTTACCGCGGCGTTGGTCACCGCGCAGCTGTTGACCACGACCGTGTCGCGCGCGCCCAGCAGGCTGCGGATCGTTTCGCTCTCGGCGATGTTCAGTCGGCAGCCGAGCGTCACCACCTCCGGCCGGGGAGCCAATTCCATGCAGCGCGATCTAGGGACCCCGACCCGCGAAGTCCACGAGCACGCACGAGACGTGCTCGACTTCTGGTTCGCACTGTCCACCGAGCAGCAGTTCGCCAAGAACGCCGACCTCGACCGCGCGATCGCCGAACGCTTCGGGCTGTTGCGCGACGAGGTGAAGGCGAGCGGCGCGGCGGAGTGGCGCGACGACCCGGACGCCTTGCTCGCCGCGATCATCCTGCTCGACCAATTCTCGCGCAATCTGCACCGCGGCTCGGCGGAGGCTTATGCGGCCGACGATCTCGCGGTGTCGCTGACGCTGGCGGGCATCGCGAACGGGTGGGAGGAGCATTATTCGCCGGAGCGGCGCGTGTTCCTCTACATGCCGCTGATGCACGCCGAGGACGCGCGATTGCAGGACCTCAGCGTCCGCAAATACGAAGCGCTCGGGATCGAAAAGAACCTGCGGTTCGCCCGCGACCACCGCGACGTCATCGCCCGTTACGGCCGTTTCCCCTCCCGCAACGCCGCGCTGAACCGTGCCTCGACGCCGGAGGAGCTGGACTATCTCAGCCGGCCCGACGCCGGCTGGTGAGGTCGTCGCCCGAGAACCGCAGCAGCCGCCGCTCCGCCAGCAGCTGACGCGCCCGGCCGAGCGGCAGCGGGCGGCCGTAATGATAGCCCTGGCCCTTGCCGCAGCCCAGCGCTTTGAGCCGCGTTTCGATCGCCGCGTCCTCGATCCCCTCGGCGGTCACCGGCAGGTTGAGGCTGTCGCCCAGCCGCACGATCGTGTTGACGATCGCCGCGCTCTCGGGGTTGCCGATGATCGACTGGACGAAGCTCTTGTCGATCTTGATGCGGTCGAACGGCAACGCCCGCAGGTGCGCCAGGCTGGAATAGCCGGTGCCGCAATCGTCGAGCGCGATGCGGATGCCCTGGTTCTTGAGGCTGCCGCAGATCGACTGCGCGAGCGCGAGATTGTCGAACAAGGAGCTTTCGGTGATCTCCACCTCCAGCCGGTGCGCCGGGAAGCCGGTTTCGGTCAGCGTCTTGATGATCTTCTGCGCGAGCCAGGCGTCTTTCAGCTGGGTCGGCGAGATGTTGACCGACAGCGTCAGCGCCGGATCCCAGTCGCGCGCGGCGGCGAACGCCTGGCGCATGATCGACAGCGACAGCTCGCCGATCATGCCGGATTCCTCGGCGATCGGGATGAACTGTTCGGGGCTGATCACCCCGCGCGTCGGGTGCTCCCAGCGCGCGAGCACCTCGAATCCGCTCAGCCGCCCGGTGGCCAGATCGACCTGCTGCTCGAAATAGGGCACGATCTCGCACGCGGGGATGGCGCTGCGCAGTCCGTTCTCCAGATCGTTGCGCACCTGCAGCGCGCGCTCCATCACGGGGTCGAACCAGGCGAAGCGGCCGCGGCCTGCGCCCTTGGCCGCGAACATCGCGATGTCGGCGGCGCGCAGCAGCGCATCGGCCGACGCGCAGTCGAAGTCCGATCGCGCGATCCCGACCGAGGCGCTGACGTGCACCGTCGCGCCGTCGAGGCGAAACGGCTGCGCCAGCCGGGCGACCAGCTTCTCCGCGATGCGCTCGACCACATCCGGGTGGCCGGGATCGAACAGCATGCCGCAGGCGAATTCGTCGCTGCCCAGCCGCGCGGCGAGCGCGGCGGGCGGCAGGATCGCCGCGATCTCGGCCCCGACCGCACGCAGCAGCGCGTCGCCGGTCGCCAAGCCGTGCATGTCGTTGACCGACTTGAAGTGATCGAGGTCGATCAGCAGCATCGCCATCGCCTTGCTGCGGGTCCGGGCGCGCGCGAGCATCGTCGCGCTGTCCTCCGACAGGCTGCGGCGGTTGAGAAACCCGGTCAGCGGATCGCGCGAGGCGAGCTGGATCGCGCGCTCGTCCGCGTCGTCGAGCTGACCCAGGGTCCGGCTGAGCGCGCGATGGCGATGGCGTGCGAAAACGATGATCGCGATGTTGAGCAGCATGGCGGTGATCATCGTCGGGTTGACGGTCCCCGCGCCGCCCGCCTCTGCGACCAAAGTCGCGACCACGCTTCCGCCCGTCGCGACGAGCATCAGCGAAGACGTGCCGACGATCGCCCCGGTGACGAAAGCGCCCCGGCGGCCCATCGCCGCCCGGCGTTCGGCATTCAGGCTTGCATGCATCCGATCGCGTCCTCGTCGTCGAAGTGGCGGGGTGCCACGCGCGCCGTGTAGAAGCGGTTAATGGCGGCCGCGCTTGCATCCGCGCCCCGCATCGTCTAGGCGACGGCCACGTTTCCGTACTCCGGAGGCAGAAGTTCCAGCGCCTGCGGGCGCCCGCTGGCCGGCGAGGTTTCGCCCGCCGGCGCTTTTGCGTTTGGGGCGCGTACTTTTGAGGTAGGCCCATGTTCGACAGTCTCAGCGACCGGCTCGGCGGCGTCTTCGACCGTCTGCGCGGCCGCGGCGCGCTGACCGAGGCGGACGTCCGCACCGCGATGCGCGAGGTCCGCGTCGCGCTGCTCGAGGCCGACGTCGCGCTGCCGGTCGCGAGGCGGTTCGTCGATGAGGTGACCGAACAGGCGATCGGTCAGAACGTCCTCCGTTCGATCACGCCGGGACAGCAGGTCGTCAAGATCGTCCATGACGCGCTCGTCGCGATGCTGGGCGCGGACGAGAGCGAGCTGCTGCTCGACGTCACCCCGCCCGCGGTCGTGATGATGGTCGGCCTGCAGGGATCGGGCAAGACGACGACCACCGCCAAGATCGCGCGGCGGATCGGCAAGCGCCAGGGCAAGAAGGTGCTGATGGCGTCGCTGGACGTCAATCGCCCGAACGCGCAGGAACAGCTCGCGACGCTGGGCACGCAGGGCGAGATCGCGACCTTGCCGATCATCGCGGGCCAGCAGCCGGTCGAGATCGCGCGGCGCGCGCTCCAGGCGGCGAAGCTCCAGGGCTTCGACGTCCTCCTGCTCGACACCGCGGGCCGACTTCATGTCGATCAGGCGCTGATGGACGAGATGAAGGCGGTCGCCGATGTCGCGACGCCGCAGGAGATCCTCC
>SXHP01000283.1 GCA_005773165.1 Sphingomonadales bacterium
CAGGTTCGAATCCTGTCTCCCCGACCATCCTTCCGAGCACGCCGTGAGCCGCTCGATTATCCTCGCGAGCAAGCCGGCCCTTCAGCCCGCCGCCGCGATCGCCTCATCCAGCGTCGCCGCTCGGATGCGCAATCCGCTCAGATGCGCCAACATCGTCCGCCACCAGCCGTAGAAGCGCTGCAGATCGGCCGCATCGCGGACATAGGGGGTGTGCCCGGGCGCGAGCGACGGCGAGTGGAACGAGAAGATTAGCAGCTGCTCGCCCTCCCCCGCGGCGACCGTCACCGCCTCCAGCGCGTCGGCGATCGGCATGTCCTCAGGGGTCAGCGCAATGCGCGAAACCAGCCCCGACCGCGCCAGCGCTCCCCGGCCGTGCGGCACGCGGCCAGCCAGCTCGTGCAGCGCGCGTCCCGCGTGCCGCAAGGCTCCGGTGTACACGGTAGTCAGCGGCAGCTCGATCATCCCGTCACGCCGGAACGCCGCCGACCCGATCGCGCGAAAGTCGGGACCGCCGTCGGCGCGGTAATCGTAACGGGAGCGCATCGACATATCGACGCCGTACCCGCGCTCCGCCAACAACCTCAACGTCGCGGGCCCGATGCCGTAGCGCCCGGCGCGATAAACGCGCGGCGCTTGCCCGAACGCGCCCGCCAGCGCCGTGGTCAGCGTGTCGATCTTGGCGGCTTCCAGCGCGGGCGGGAGATTGCCGCCGAAACTGTTCGCGCGGGTCAGCGCTTCGTCGAAAGGCGGTGTGACCCAGGGATGGAGCTGCGCGCCGATCTCCGACCGGCCGTCCTCGACGACGCGCGCCAGGATCTCGACCGATCGCGGATCGCACGCGACCGGATGGTCGACCAGGCAGACGAGCCCGACCCCTTCGTCGGCGAAGCGGCGGTGCGCATCCGGAAACGCCGCCATCGCGGCCGTTCCGCGGTTCTCGCGCGCGAACGGACGGCTCCAGTCGAACTCCTCCTCGACGTCGACGGTGACCAGGAAGCGCTGGCCGAAATCCGCAGGCCAGGCGATGCGCTCGCCCGGGCGCGGCGCAAGGGCGCGGTACGGCATGCCTGCCCCGCTCACGTCAGTTCGCCGAAGCCTGCCCCATTCCCTGTTCTGACGCCGCCGGAAGCCGCAAAGTCAAGCGCTCCGCGTCGATCACCAGCGCGCCGCCGAGCTCGACCGCCAGGTTGGACGCGAGCCTGAGCGCGAAGGCCGCGCCGAGCAAAGGCGCGCCGTCCTCCTCCGCGGCATCGTCGGCCGTCCCCAGCGCGACGGGCCTGTCGACCGTCACCGTCACCGCGTCGCCGCTCCCGGCTATCCTGACCGACACCGGCTCGCCGCGCCCCGCCGACGACACCAGCGCGGCGAGAAGGCGCGAGATCAGCCGCTCCACCGCGCGATCGTCGGCGATCACCGTGCACGCGTCGCCGCCGGGCGCCAGCGTCACCGCCGTCCCGCGCAACGCGGCGAGCGGCTGCAGGTCGGCCAGCGCGCGTGCGACGACCAGGCGCAGCGCGATCGGCGCCGGACGAAGCTCGAGCGCATCCCCCTCGATCCGCGCCGCGGTGTCGAGATCGTCGATCGCCTCGATCAGCGCGCTCGTCTGGCCGCGGATCGCCGCGGCATGGGCCCGGTACGAATCGGCGACGGGCCCGAGCAGCTCCGTCTCGATCAGCTCGGCGAAACCCGCGATCGCGTTGGTCGGGGTGCGCAGCTCGTGAACGAGCTGGCGGAGCGAATCGGAGCTCTCCCGGCTGCGCCGCGGTGCCGCGCTCTCATCCGCCCGCGGCCGACGCGCGGTGCCGCGGTAACCGAGGAAGCGGCCGCTCGCCGGATCGAATGCGGGGATGCCCGACAGCCGCCATCCGCCGCTAGCGTCGGAGGTTCCGCCGACCAGCAGCCGCGCGTCGCGGAACGCGGAGCGGCGGCGGTAAGCGCCCGCGACCGAGCCGTCGACCTGCGCCTCGCCCTGGCGAGAGGCATACGCAAGGCTGACGCCGATCAGCGCCGTGCGAGCGACCCCTTCCACCCAGCTGAGCGTCCCTGTCGCATCGGTCTCGAAGCGGAACCCTTCCGCTTCGCGCGGCGCGGCGGGCGCTGTGAGTTCGGGACGCTCGCGGCCGCGATTGAAGGCGTCGATGCGCGCGACCAGATCGGCGATCTCGAAGCGGGGCGCATCCTCGACCGGCGTCTCGGCCCGGCGCAGCGCCTCGGCGACGACCGGCAATCCGCGGGCTACCTCGCCGAGAGGGACGAAGGGCGTGGGCCCGAGCGGCGCGGGCCGCAGCGCTTCCGGGTCAGCCCCGACTGGCCCAGCCTCGACCGGCCCAGCTTCGACCGGCCCAGCGGCCGCGGCATAGCCGAGCACGAAGTCGGTCGCGCCGAACGCCTCCAGCGCCCGGACGGTGGCGGGCGGCAGGTCGCGGCGATGGCGCAACACCGATCGTCCTGCAGGTGACAGCCGCGGCAGCAGCCTCGCCCATCCGTCGGCGTCCAGCTCCGCGGTGCGCAGCACGGGCGCGGCGATGTCGAGCGTGTCCTCGCCGAACAGCGCGACCAGGCTGCCGGGGGGCTTGGCGAAGGCCAGCGCCCGCGCGCTCGCCGCCCGCACCGGGGCGGGCACCGCCGGGCGCAGCACGCGAAGACGCTCGATCGCGGCCTCGTCGGCGGGCACGCGGCCGCGCCCGATCAGGTCGACGAGCTGCCGCCACGCGGCCTGTGCGCCGTGACCCGAGTCGGTCTCCGCCGAGAGGACCGTTTTCAGGCTGTCGTCGAAGCGCACCTGATCTTTCATCCTCTGCTGAAGCCTGCCGCCGCCGCCCGCGTGCTGCGTCGTAACGAATCCTTAACGCAGCCGAGTCCGCGGTGGAACTGTCGAAAATGACACGTCGCAATGTGGGACAATTGCGTTTCGCCGCAATTATATTATCCTGCATGCCATGCCGACCCCATCGATCGCAAAGCCCGCGGGAGCGCACGCGTAATGGCGCTTGACCGCATCGACCGCCAGATCCTTGCGCTGCTCCAGTCCGACGGTCGGATGACCAACGTCGAGCTCGCCGAACGGGTCGGGCTCACCGCGCCGCCGTGCCTGCGCCGCGTCCGGGCGTTGGAGGAATTGGGCGCGATCCGCGGCTATCATGCCGAACTCGACGCGGCGACCCTGGGCTTTCCCATCACCGTGTTCGCGATGGTCAGCCTGAAGAGTCAGGCCGAGCATGATCTCGCCGCGTTCGAGAACCATGTCGCCGCCATCCCCGAAGTGCGGGAATGTCATATGCTCAATGGCGAGATCGACTTCATCCTGAAGATCGTCGCCAGCGATCTCAAGGGCTTTCAGGACATCCTGACGACGCATCTCACCCCGGCGCCCAATGTCGCCAGCGTCAAGACCTCGCTGACGATCCGCACCGCGAAGGCGGTGTCGGGGATCCCTGTCGACAGCGCGTGACGGGACCAGGGCGGCTCCGCTGCCGCCCCGTTCCGCCTTCTCGATGCCTCAGGCCGCCGCCGGCGTGTTGAGCCAGGTCGTCCACAGCCCGGCGATCTCGCCGCGCGGTCCAGTGGGCGATACCGCCGCGAACGCCGCCTGCGCGCCCGCCTTGTCGCCCGACCGGGCCAGCGCGATGCCGAGGCGCGTATTGACCTCGTCGGCGTTCACCCCGCCCTTCTGCAGCGCAAGCCGGTAGAGCGGGATCGCGTCGGCGTACTTGTCCTGACCGAGGTACGCATCGCCGGTCTGCGAAGCGAGCTTGCCGTTGGCGGACGCCTGCGCCTGCTTGGCCAGCGTCGCGAGCGGCGATTCGTTGCGTTGCGCGCTCTGCGCGGCGGTCATCATGCTGCGCGCGTCGGCGTTGCCCGCGAGCTTGCCCGACGCATTGCCCTCGTTGAGCACGGTGATCGCCTCCGCGGGCAGGCCCCGGTCATAAACCTTCTGCGCATATTCGCGGTAGTCGTATTGATCCGCCAGCGCACGCGACGCGCGCAGCAAACGCCACAGGTCGATCTGCTGCTGGTTGTCGAGCTTGGCGATGGAGTTCGGCTGCAGCCCGTAGACGAAGATCACGTCGCGCCAGTTCTTGGCCGTGGGGTAGGCCGCGATCCACTTCTTGAGCCACGCCAACGTCTCCGGCCCCAGCTTGGCCGCATTGGCGCGCTGGATGCCGACCTTGTAGAAGCTCTCCGGCGCCTTCTGCCCGCCGGTCGAGCGCCGCTGGATCGCCGCGTCCAGATCGGCAAGCCCGCCGCGAACGTCCGAGCCCTGCAGCTTGGCCTGCGCGATCGTGACGTCGAGTTCCGCGTTCGCAAACCCCAGCTGGCGCGCGCGCTCGAGATACTGGATCGCCGCCGGATACTCCCGCGCATTGAAGGCGAGCGTACCACGCACGAAATTGAACTGCGGCAGCGAGGTCGCGGGCGTCTTGGGGTTGGCGATCAGCGCCTCCAGCGGCTTGGCCAGCGTGCTCTGGTCCATCGGCGCATTGGGATTCGCCTGCTGCTGCGCCCGCAGCTTCGCTTGCTCCAGGTCGAGGCGGAGCGCGGCGACGATATATTTGTCGTCGTCGCTGCCCGCTGCGGCCGCGGTCTCGGCGGCGGTCAGCTGCGCGTCGGCGGTGGCATAATCGTTGGCGGCCATCGCCTTCTGCACTTCGGCGGCGGGCTTCTGGACGGCGGGGGTCAGCTTCAGCCCGCTCCCAGCCTTCTCGTCCTTCTTCTTCTGGGCGACCGCGGGCTCAACGAGCGCCGCGCCGGCAACGCCGGTCGCCAGGACCGCGGCGAGCGCGAGCTTCGAAATCGTCTTCATGGGAAAGTCTCTCCTCAAGCGAGCGCCGTCGCGCCCGGTCGCTCCGATCACCTACCGGCCATGCCGCCGGCGTTCAAGCGGACCGGGGCATGACGCTCGCGCACTGAACGTCGATTGAACGGCACCGGTTGCACGGCTAACGCCCCGCGCACGATGATCGCCGTGCTTTCCCCCGCCAAGACTCTTGATTACGCGACTCCCCTGCCCGACCTTGTGTCGACCGAGCCGCGCTTCGCTTCGGAAGCCGCCACGCTCGCCGCCGCCGCATCGCGCCTTTCGCAAAAGAAGCTGGCGGCGCTGATGACGATCAGCCCCGCGCTGGCCAAGCTCAACGCCGACCGGTTCCGCGATTTCGCGCAGGCGGAGGAACGGCCTGCGATGTTCGCGTTCGCGGGCGACGTCTACGCCGGGCTGGAGGCGCAGACCCTGGCGCCCGAGGCGGTCGACTTCGCGCAAAGCCACATTCGGATGTTCTCGGGCCTCTACGGCCTGCTCCGCCCGTTGGACGCGATGCGCCCCTACCGGTTGGAGATGGGCACGCGCTGGGCCCCGCGCCGTCACAAGCTGACCGACTGGTGGCAAGGCCGCATCGCCGATCTGCTCGCCGCCGACGTCGCGGACGAGGGTTCGGGCACGCTCCTCAATCTTGCGAGCAAGGAATATTGGGCCGCGGTCGACGGCCGCTTGCCCGATAACCTGCGCGTGATCGCGGTCGATTTTCGCGAAGGACCCGATCGCCGGTTCATCAGCTTTCACGCCAAGAAGGCGCGCGGGATGATGGCGCGCTGGCTGGTCGAGCACCGCATCGAGCGCGCCGATGACATGCGCGGGTTCGACAGCGACGGCTACGCCTATGTCGCGGACGGAAGCGACGCGGACCGCTGGCTGTTCGCCCGATGAGCGCGGTCGTGATCGGCGCGTCCGGCGGCATCGGCGCAGCCTTGGTCGAGGCGCTGGACGAAGAAGGCACGCCCGTTCTCGGCTTCGCGCGCGCGTTCGCAGGTGACGCCCACATCGACCTGGAGGACGAGGCCACGATCGCCGCCGCCGCGGAACGGGTGTCGCGTTCCTTCACGCCCGAGCTGGTCATCGTCGCGACCGGCCTCCTCCATTCGGGCGAACACGGCCCCGAAAAGGCCATCCGCGATCTCGACCCAGCCTGGGCGCTCCGCAATTTCGCAACCAACGCGATCGGCCCCGCGCTCGTCGCCAAGCATTTCCTCCCGCTGATGCCCCGCGGCAAGCGCGGCGTGTTCGCCGCTCTGTCCGCCCGCGTCGGCAGCATATCCGACAACACGCTCGGCGGCTGGTACAGCTACCGGGCGTCCAAAGCCGCGCTCAACCAGTTCATCCGCACCGCCGCGATCGAGGACAAGCGCCGCAACGACCGCGGCGTCATCGTCGCGCTCCACCCCGGCACCGTCGACACCGCGCTGTCCCGCCCCTTCCAGGGCGCCGTCCAGCCCGGCCGCCTGTTCGACCCGCCCCGCGCCGCAGTCCAGCTCCTCGACGTCCTCGATGGCCTCAAGCCCCCCGACAGCGGCAAGCTGTTCGACTGGGAGGGCAAGGAGGTTTCTCCTTAACCCCTCTCCCAGCGGGAGAGAGTTCTGGGTCGGCGATGCCCCCGGCATCGCCTGGACAGCGCGGGGCGCTGTCCACCCAAAACTGGGCCCGCGCCGAAGGCGTGGGAGGGTGAGGGTGATGACCAAAGCTCTATCACCCTCACCCTTCCGCAGCCTGCGGCTGCTCCCTCCCTCTCCCGTCGGGAGAGGGACTTCTCGCGCACGCGCGCGTGACTTTGCGGTCCCGAGCGCCTAGACCCTGACCCAAGCACCATAACCCGAAAGCAGCGATCCTTGGCCGACGAGACCACCCTCGCCGAACCCGCGAACATTTCGACCATCTCCATCGTCGACGAGATGAAGTCGAGCTA
>SXHP01000284.1 GCA_005773165.1 Sphingomonadales bacterium
GAGACGAGCAGCACGACTTCGGGCTCCGGATTGTTCCAGCTTGAATCCGAGCGCACGCCGATGTCCGCGCCCCAGCCCACCGAGGAAAGCGGCGGACCCTTGGTGAAGATCTCGGCGTCGGGACCGATCGCGACCTCCAGATATTGCGACCACATGCCGTCGTCGATCAGCGCCGCCTTCAGCTCGGCGGCCTCGGGCGACCCCGGGACGACCGCCCGCAGGCTGCCGCCGATCCGCTCCTCCAACCGCCCGCGAACCGCGGCCGCGGCGGCGGAGTCGCCGCGCGCGCGCTCCTCGATGACCCGCTCCAGCGCTGACACCGCGAAGGTCACCCCGGCCGCCTTGATGCATTGCAAGTCGAGGGGACTGAGCAGCGCCGCCCGGTCCATCACGGACTCCAGCGTGCCGAGCGGTGCGCCTTCTGCGGGGCCCGCGCCGATCGCCACCAGCTCGGCGACGGTGGGCGCGACGCGCGACATGTCGAGCACTTCGCCGCTCGCGACGATCACGGGCGTGGGGCCTTCGCCCAGATCGAGACGACCGAGCAGAGTCGCGTCGCGCCAGTCGTCGGGAAGCGAATGGGTCAGTTTGGAAAACGTCATCGAGGGTCCTCAGGCGCAGATCGTTGCGTCAGGCAGCGGAAAGGGGGCAAGCGTCAGGGCGTCGGCGGCGCGGGTGTCGACCGACGGGCCGGGCAGCTTCAGGTCCATCGACGCACGATAAGCGGGATGCGCCTGCGCCTCGTCAAGCGAGACGAACTCGAAGCCGAGCTCGCGGTAGAGCGCAAGCAGGCGCGGCAGCATGCGGGCGTCGAACGCGCCGACGTGCATCAGCAACACATATGGGATGTCGCCGCCGTAAGCGGCCGCTGCGGCGGCGCGCGACCGGATCGCGGCGAGGCGCGCCGCGCGAAAATAGCTGTCCTCCAGCCTGGCGATCGCCGCATCGTCGCGCCGAGCGACGCAGCGCGCATAGGCGCCGTTCCAGGCCCAGTCACCGAAATCCATCGTCACTGCCGCTACGCGGTAATCATGCGCGCGCAGCACGTGGCGCGCGGCGTTCTGCTGGGCGGCGGTCGCGCCTTCGGAGAGGAACGGGTAACGGAACCAGCGATCGTCGCGCTTTGTCGAGTAGCGTCGAAGAACGGGCTCGTTCGCGGTGACTTGCTGCTGGAATCCTGCGGCGTCGAGCTCGACGAGATTGCGGTGGGCGAAGCCGTGATTGCCGACCGGAAAGCCCGCTGCGCGCCACGCGGTGAGCGCGCGGGCGTTGTCCGGCTCTGCGGCGCGCGCGCCGTTGACGAAGCCGTGCGGGGCTTGCACGCCAGCCTGTTCGAGCGCCGCCACGATGTCGCCGACCACCTGGGCGGAGGTCACGCCCGCGGGGAGGGGCCCGTGTTCGGGCAGGTCGTCGAAGGTCAGTGCGAGCTTGGGCGCGCGCCCGGCCGCTGCTTCTTCGAACAGCGCGAGCGGGATCGCCTCACCCATCGCGCGATAGCCGTCCATCGACGGGTGGAGATGATCGCCCGAGTCATAGGCGGGGAGCAAGCGGTCGGGCCGCGCCGGGTCGCGCATCACCTTGTCGAAGTCGATCACCGCGTCAAAGACGCCGCTGGTGCGGATGAAGCGGTTCACCGCCTGCCGGTCGGCCTCGGTCTCCGGGCCGGGGTGGTAATAATCGTTGCCGCCCAACGGCATGATCGTGCCCGCGATCAGCCTGATTCCGTGCGCATGCGCACGGGCGGCGAGCTGGGCATAGGCTTGGGTGATCCGGGTGACGATCGCGGCATGCGCTTGCGGGGTCGCCGGAGCTTCGCGGGTGAGGACGCCCAGATCGTTGACGCCTTGCAGCAGGATCGCCCATTTCACCCCGCTGCGCGCGATGACGTCGCGGTCGAAACGCGCCAGCAGATTGGAACCGAGCCCGTCGAGCAGCACCCGGTTGCCGCCGATCCCCGCATTGACCAACCCGATGCCGCGGGTCCGCGGGTCGGCGCGCAGCCGCTTGGCGAGCGTGTCGGTCCAGCGCGCGTTGCTGTCGGGGGGTACGCCGTAGCCGTCGGTGATCGAATCGCCGATCGCGACGATCGCGGCGGCGGCGTCCGGCGCCTGCACTTCGACATCGGCGAGCGCCCACCAGCGGGTCGCCGGTTCCGCGCTCGCCGGGTTTTCGTCGGAGACGCGGTCGCCAGGGATGAGGAAGCTGGTCGAGCGCGCGCCGGGATGACCCGTTTGCCCCTCAGGCGCGGCCGGCAGGTAGAGGCTGATCGCGAGGTCCGCGCCGGGCGCGGCGGCGAGCGCGACCGGATCGGCATAGGCCTCCGCCCCCGGCGCGATGGTGATCGACCGCAACCCGGAAAAGGAGAGCGCGCGGCCGCTGCCCGGCAGGAGCCGCGCAGCGCCCGGCGTCACAGGCTTGGCGACGTGGGCCGCGCCGATCACCAACGGCTCACGGCCGAACAGGTTGGAGAAGCGGACCCGGACGCGAGTGCCCCCTGCCGACAGGCGAACAATCTGGCGAATGGTGACGCTCGCGGACTTCGCTGCAGGCAGCGCGTTCTCGCCCGTGGGAACCATCTGCGCGGAGCCCCAGCTCGCGATCCAGCGGTCGGCCGCCCAGGTGGGGCAGGCGAGCATCGCCGCCGCGATCAAAGCGATTGCTCCGCGCCTCCCCCTCATCAGACCCCCTCTCGTGTTAGCGCTCACACTAAACGCAAGTGCGCTGACAGCGCAAGCGGCACGATCACGATCGGTGGCTCGGAAGTTCGTTGCCGCTGCCCCCTTGCCTCCCCGATGATTTCGCGCGACGCTGATACCGATAACAGAGAGGAGAGGGACATGCGGTTCTCGGCCGTTTGCATCGGCTCGATCGCGCTCGCCGGCGCAGCGTTCGCGCAACAGCGCGTCAAGGAGACGATCATCAGCGATCCCGCCGCGGCCGCCTGGTCGTTCGAAGGCAAGCCCAAGGTGAAGCAGGTATCCGCCGAAGGCGTGCCCGGCGGCAAGGCGCTGCTGGTCACGGTCGCAGCCAAGGGCGCCAACCGCTGGGACATCCAAGCGCGCATGAAGGTGAAGGAGGGGATCGCCGTCGACGATACGGTGACGTTCGGCTTCTACGCGCGCGCGGACAAGCCCGATTCGGGCAAGGACACGGCAGCGGTCCACGTCCGTGTTCAGCGCGGGGCTGCGCCCTATGACGCTGCGATCGAGGGGCCGCTGGAGATCGGCAAGGAGTGGACCTTCCATTGTCTGACCGGCCGCTCCAAGCTGACGCTTGACGCCGCGGTGACCGAGGTCTCCGTTCAGATGGCCGGGGATAAGCACGCGGTGGCGTTCGGGCCGTACATGGTCACCAAGATCCCTGCGAGCGGTCCGACCATCAAGAGCGGACTCCCGTGCGGCAAGGCGCTCGCAGCCTGACACGGGATCAGAGCCTTGGGGGAACGGAGAGCTGGGCGCGCCCGGTCCCCGAGCGCGGGCGCGTCGAACCCGCGACCTTTGCAGCCGAGATCGCGGACGCGGCCGAACCGGTGGTGTTGCGCGGCCAGGTCGCGGACTGGCCCGCGATCGCGGCGGGACGCAAGGGCCGCGAAGCTGCGGCGCAGGACCTCGTCCGGTTCGACGGCGGTGCGGCGGTTGAGGTGATGGTGGGGGCGCCCACGATCGGCGGCCGCTTCTTCTATCGCGACGATTGGCAAGGCTTCAACTTCACCCGGCAGCAGGTGACGATCACCCAACTGGTCGCCGAGCTGCTGCGCATCGCCGACGATCCGTCGCCCCCTGCGCTCTACGCCGGAGCGGCCGCCGCGGGTGAGCATCTGCCAGGGTGGAGCGAAGTCAACGCGCTCGATTTGCCGATGGAAAGCGCCCGCGCCCGCGTCTGGATCGGCAATGCGACGCGGGTGTCGACGCATTTCGACGAGTCCCCGAACCTCGCCTGTGTCGTCGCCGGACGCCGCCGCTTCCTGCTGTTTCCCCCGGATCAGCTCGCCAACCTATACATCGGCCCGCTCGACCACACCATGGCGGGACAACCTGCGAGCCTGGTCGACCCCGACGCGCCCGACCTCCAGCGCTTTCCCCGTTTCGCCGAAGCGATGCGCCACGCGCTCATCGCCGAGCTCGAGCCGGGGGACGCGATCTATATGCCAGCCTTGTGGTGGCACCATGTGAAGGCGAGCGGCCCGTTCAACATCTTGGTCAACTATTGGTCGGAACGCGCGGGCGGAGCGTCGCCTTTTCTGGCGCTGGTCCATGCGCTGATGGCGGTCCGCGACCTGCCGCTCCACGAGCGGCGGGCATGGCGAAGCGCCTTCGACCATTATGTCTTCGGCGAGGATGCGCACAGCGCGGGAGGGCATCTGCCAGAACAGGTTCGTGGCGTGCTCGGCCCGCCTTCGCTCGCGCGGACGGGGCGGATCAGACAGTTCCTGCTGCGCGCGCTGACGGGGCGTTGAGCCGCCCCAGGAACGCGGCGTGCCCCGGCATCGCCTCCGCGGCCCTCGCGTAGCTCGCCCGCAGGCCGCGCATCGCGTCGATCACCCGGGCGTCGTCGAGCGAGTCGACCAAGGGATCATAGCCGCGCGGCAGGACGTTCTGCCCCAGCAGCACCGCAACCCAACTCGCGACCGAGAACAGGTCGTCGTCATAGCGGAGCACGCGGCCGTGTTCGCGAAACAGCGCGAGCCGCGCGGCCAACGTGTCGGGCGGAGCCATGTCGCGCAACGCGTCCCAGAACGGCTCTCCCCTGCGGCCGTTCGCATGGTAATGGAGGATGACGAAATCGCGCACCGCATCGAACTGCGCGGCCATCAGCCGGTTGTATTCCGACGCCAGCACCGGCGCGAAGCCTCTGTCGGGGAATAGCGCGAAGAGCTTCTGAATGCCCGACTGGATCAGGTGGATGCTGGTCGATTCGAGCGGTTCGAGAAATCCGGCGGCCAGCCCGAGCGCGACGACGTTGCCCTCCCACATGCGCGTGCGCCGTCCGGTTCGGAACGACAGAAGCCGGGGGCTGTCCTCCGCGGCGGCATCGAGCCCGCCGAGCAGCCGCGCCGCTGCCTCGTCGTCGGACAGGTGCGCGCGGGAATAGACCAGGCCGTTGCCGGTGCGGTGCTGGAGCGGGATGCGCCAGCGCCAGCCCGCGTCGTGTGCGGTCGCGCGGGTGAGCGGCGCGAGCGGGTCCGTGCGTCCGCAAGGGACGGCGATCGCGCGGTCGCAGGGCAGCCAATGGCTCCAGTCCTGAAACGCGACTCCTATCGCGTCGCCGAGCAGCAGGCTGCGAAACCCCGAGCAGTCGACGAACATCTCGCCTGCGACGGTGCGGCCGTCGTCGAGATGGAGCAGGGCGACATGGCCGGTGCCGCCGTCGCGTTCGACGCCCGCGATCCGTCCCTCGACCCGCACGACCCCTCCCGCTTCGGCGAAGCGACGGAGTAAGGCGGCGTAAAGCGCAGCGTCGAAATGATAGGCATAGGCGAGTTGCGACTGCGGCGATCGGGGATCGGGTGAGGGCGGGGCGAAGCGCGCGCGCCGCGCCGCCGCCGCGGCCATCCAATAATCCTCGATTCCGCCGACCCCCTCGGCATCGCGGTGCTTGAGCCACGCCATGTGGAAGTCGACGCCGTTGAATGCGCGTCCCTGCTCGCCGAACGGGTGAATGTAGCGATGGTTCGGCGCGCCCCAGCCGTGGAACTCGATGCCAAGCTTCATGGTCGCAGCCGTCGCGGCGACGAAATCGGGTTCCGCGATGCCCAGCATCGCGTTGAATTCGCGGATCGGCGGGATCGTCGCTTCGCCGACCCCGACGGTGCCGATCGCCTCGCTTTCGACCAGGGTGATCCGGCGTCGCCCGTCGGACAGGAAGCGTGAGGCGGCCGCCGCCATCATCCAGCCGGCGGTTCCGCCCCCGACGATCACCAGATCGCGGATGGGCGCGCTCATTCCGTGTCGTCGAGCCAAGCCGCGACCCAGGCGAGCGGGGCGTTCCAGTTGATCGCCACCTCGTTCAGCGCGAATGCGCGGCCGTCGTCGGCCCAGCAGGTCATCGGCGCGCACTTGCCCTTCATCGCCTCCGCGACCGCGTCGCCGCCCGTGCCGCGGTTGTTGGGTCCGCCCGACAGCGCGCCCGGCGGCGGCGATGGATAAGCCGGGTCGAAATACGCGGCCCAAAAGCGGTGGTGGGGCGCGCGCATCGGATCGGAACCGTAGCCCGAGACATAGGACCGGCCGACGGGATTGCGCCCGAGCAGGTAATCCGCGGTGTCGATCACCGCTTCTCGATAGCGTCGCTCCCCCGTCCAGTCGGCGGCGAGCGCGATCAGCATCGCACGGTTGAGCATATTGCTGTTCGATCCCCAGACGAAGTCGGTCGACGCGAAGGGGATCGCGAAGCCCGAGCGGGCGCGCTCGGCGGTCCAGCCATCGGCGGCGGCGATGATGCTGCGGCGCGCGCGAGCGGCGAGCTTGGTGTCGCCGAGCGCCAGCGTGACCAGTCCCAGCGAGGCGACCGACGCCCAGCCCGGCTCGCCCGCAGGTCGCGACAGGAAGGGCGACGTTCTGAGCGCCGCCAGCATCTGCGGGTCGCCGCCCGAGGCGTAGAGTTCGGCCGCCGCCCAGAAGCGCTCGTCCGCCACATCCTTGTCGCTATAGCCGCCGCTGCCCGTAAAATCCGAAACCGCGTAGATCGCGGGGTTGCGTTCCGCCGCAGTCCAGGCGCGGGCTGCGCTGTCCGCGCAGCGCCGTGCGAAAGCCGGATCAAGCGTGCGCCAAATTCTCGCGCACTGCGCGGCCACCGCCGCAAGGTTCAGCGTTGCCGCGGTGCTCGGCGGATGCAGCACGCGGCGTTCGGGATCGCGATCGGGCCGCATAGGCAGCGCGGTCCACCGCTCGTCGGCGACCTTGTGGTGCGCCATGCCGCCGGTTTCGACCTCGGTGAAACGCAGCGGCGCGGTCGTGTCCGGCTGACCGACCGGCAGCCTCATTCGCCGCCCTTCGGGAACCTGCATCTTCAGCAGGAACTCGACCTGATGCCGCGCTTCGTCGAGCAGATCGTCGACGCCGTTGCCCGCCTCCGGAATCGCGAGCGCGCCGTCGGCGAAGGCGAGGCGCCGCCGCGTGCGCTGGCGTTCGTGCAGGTTCAGCAGAATCCAGGTCGCGATGCCGCCGTTGACGACATATTTGCCGTGATCGCCCGCATCGTACCAGCCGCCGGTGACGTCAAGCGTATAGCCGCAATCATCCCACCGGTTCCCCTTGCCGTCGACGCCGGAGACGCAGCCCGCGATCTCGCGCGGGTGCCCCGCAGGCCGCGCCAAGCGCGCGCCGCCCGCGAACCGCGCCTCGATCGGAACGCCCGCGCGGTTATGGTAGAAATAGGCGAGCGCGTCGCGCGCCAGCGGGCGGTAGAGCCCGGGCGCGATGGCGAAACGCGGGCTCATCGCGCCGCCCGCGATCAGCCGCAGGTCTCGCCCAGGCGTCCGGAGCGCGCCGAGATCAATGCGATGAAGCGATCGTCCGGAGGCGCGGTCGCGTCCGTACGGCGTCGTTCGCCCGCGCAGCAGCACCGCGCCGCGCGCGTCCTCGACACGCCAGTCGAGCGGGGCCGCAGCGTCGCTTTCGATGATCGCGCGCTTGGGCGCGGCGGGCGCGAAGCCGACGCCGTTGACGCGGATCGCCGTCGCCCGGGGGCTCTCCTGCGCGGAAACGGGAACTGCGGCGAGCAGCGCAATGGCGGCGAGGTGTTTCACATCTTCTCCGTCGCGAAAGGACCGAACACCGCGCCCACAAAGCCGCCGGCCTTGGCTGTGCTGAGCAAGGCGCCGTCCTGTTCGCCGCCGAGGGCGCGCCACTGTCCGGGACGGATCGCGTAGGAGAAGCGGTAGCGCGCGCCTTCGGCGACCGCGCGCAGTTCGACCGCGCGTCCGGCCGGCAGCGGCGCTTGGGCGACCAGCGCTCCCGTCGCGGGTTCTTTCGGTCCGCCGCGACGCAGGAGCCTGACGACCGATCGGCCGTCCTGTCGCGCGACCGCGATGGCGAACCAATGATCGTCATTCTGCAGCGCCGCCAGCCCGGCCTGGCCCCGCGCCGCGTTCAGCCGCACCCGGGTGGTCACGGTCGCATGCGCGTGCTGCTGGCGCCGCGCAAAAAATGAGGGATTGCCGTTGTCGCCGAGCCCCACCGCCCGCAATTTCAGCGTCAACGCGCCGGGCTTGACCGCGAGGTCGAACCAGCGTTCGCGCGGATTGCGCATCATCATCCACTCGGGCCCGAGCGTCGGCCGGTCGAAGTCCTCGCGCCAGGCGAATGCGCCGCTTGTCGGTGCGGCGGGGCGAGAGTCGCGCGGCAGAGCGGGGCGGGGCAGCGCGAGCGGGATGGGGGTGCGCGGCGGCAGGACGCGCGGCCACTCGCCCGACCAGTCGACAGGGAGCAAAAAGGTCTCGCGACCCGTGTTGTAGAAGTCGCCGTGGTACGGCCGGACCGCCAGAAACGTCGCCCACCATCGCCCGTCGGGCGTGGTGGTGAAGTCGGCATGACCCGCCGAGGTGACGGGATGCGCCCGGTCTGCGGGCAGATCGCGCTGGGTCAGGATCGGATTGGGACCGGCTTCGTAGGGACCGTCGGGGCGGCGCGCGCGGAGGACGACCTGCGAGTGGTTGATCGCGGTGCCGCCTTCGGCGCAGATCAGGTAGTACCAGCCCTGCTTGCGGATCACATGCGGACCCTCGATCCAGATCGGCCTGCTCGCCGGGTCGACGCCGCCGTCGACCAGCACGGTGCGCGGTCCGAACGTCCGCTTGGCGATCGGATCGAAGCGTTGCGCCCAGATCGCACGGTGGCCGTCGTATCGCGGCTTGCCGACCGGGGGACCGTTGTTGACGATCCAGGCGCTGCCGTCGTCGTCGAAGAACAGCGACGGATCGATCCCGCCTTTAAGGTCGGGCAGCCATATCGGATCGCTCCACGGTCCTGCCGGGTTCTGCGCGGTTATCAGGAAATTGCCGCCGCATTCGACGCAAGTGTTGAGGATGTAGAACGTGCCCGCGTGATGCTCGATCGCGGGAGCATAAACGCCATTCGAAAGCCAGATGCGCCCGAAATCGAGCTGGTCCGGGCGGTCGATCGCGTTGCCGATCTGACGCCAGGTGACGAGATCGCGGCTGTGCCAGACGGGGATGCCGGGGAACCAGCCGAAGGTCGAGTTGACGAGGTAGTAATCCGCGCCGACGCGGGTGATGCTGGGATCGGGGTAGAAGCCCTGCAGGATCGGGTTGCGATATTCACCGGCCGCGGGCGTCACCGCGCGGTCGACGGGGTCCGCGCCCTTGTAGGCGAACCAGTCGAAGCTGGCGGTGGCGAGAAGCGCGGCCAGGATCATGCGGCGCAATGCTCCCGAATGAAGTCGCGGTGGCGGGGCATGTAGTCGGCCGAGTTGGCGACCGCCCGGCTGATCTCGGCAAGGCGCGCGCGCGTCTGATCGAGGCTCATCGCGTCGGCGACCGGGTCGTAGGCGCCCGGCCGGAGCAACTGGCCCCACATCACCGCGAACCAGCTCGTGTCGTTGAACAGTTCTTCGTTCTCACGGAAGACGCGGCCGTGCGCGGCGAAGACCCGCATCTTTTCCGCAAGGCGTTCCGGGATCTCCATTTCCCGGCAATACCGCCAGAACGGCGTGTCGGTGCGCTCGGTCGCATGGTAGTGGAGGATCAGAAAGTCCCTGATCTCCTCATATTCGGTCAGCAGGATACGGTTGTAACGCGCAGTGGTGGCCGGGTCGAAGCCTCGGTCGGGAAACATCGCCATCAGCCGCGAGATGCCGCTCTGGATCATCCACAGGCTGGTCGATTCAAGCGGCTCCATGAACCCCGACGACAACCCCAGCGCGACGACGTTGCGGTCCCATAGCCGGGTCCGGTGCCCGGTGCGGAACGGCACAAAGCGGGGCTCTGCGAGCGGCTCGCCGTCGAGGTTGGCGAGGAGGATCGCGGCCGCTTCGTCATCGGAAAGATAGGCGCTCGAATAGACGTGGCCGTTGCCGGTGCGGTGCTGGAGCGGGATGCGCCACTGCCAGCCCGCCCCACGCGCGGTCGAGCGGGTGTAGGGAGTCATCGTCTCCACGCCCGCGCACGGCACCGCGACTGCGCGGTCGCACGGCAGCCAGTGCTTCCAATCGACATAGTCGTTGCCCAGCGCATCCCCTATCAGCAGCGCGCGAAAGCCCGAGCAATCGATGAACAAATCCGCCTCGATGCGCTCGCCGCTCTCCAGCACGACCGCCGCGACGTGTCCGCTTTCGCCGTCAAGCGCGACGTCGACGATCCTGCCCTCTCGCCGCACAACGCCGCGCTGCTCGGAATAGCGACGAAGGTAGCGGGCGTAGAGCCCGGCGTCGAAATGGTAGGCGTAGGCGATGTCGGACAAGGGCGAGTTCCCCGCCTCGATCGAGCGCATGAACTTCGCCTGCGCGCCCGCGGTCGCCTGAAGCGAATAAGGGTCGATCGACGGCGCTTCGCCGAGCTGGTTCAATCGAATGAAATAGGCGTGGAACGACAGCCCGCCCATGTTGACGCCGTAGCTGCCGAACGGGTGGAAATAGGTATGGCCGATCCGTCCCCAGTCGACGAACTGGATGCCGAGCTTGAAGCTGCCCTTGGTCTCGCGAATGAAGTCGTTCTCGTCGATGCCGAGCATGCGGTTGAAGGTCGCCATCTGCGGGATGGTCGCCTCGCCCACGCCGACGATGCCGATCTCGTCGGATTCGACCAGCGTGATCGAGGCATAGTCTCGCCCCAGAATGCGCGCGAGCGTCGCCGCGGTCATCCACCCGGCGCTGCCGCCGCCGACGATCGCGATGCTGCGAATGCGGCCGTTGTTGTCGGCGGCCCCGCTCAACGCACGGCCTCCCGGTAACGGCGGAGCTGGTCGGCGTGCGGGGGCATCCCGCGAACCGCAGAGGTCAACCGGTCGCGCAGCCTGGCGGCGTGCCCGATGACGGCTGCGTCCGAGACCGCCCTGGCCAACGGATCGAGGCGGCGCGGGCGCAAGCCCTGGCCGTCGAGGATCGCGATCCAGTCCGCGCGGGTGAAGAGTTCGTCGTCGTACAGCGGCACGCGCCCCCGGCTCCCGTATAGCTTAAGCTTCCAATCGAGCGTATCCGGCGCGCGCGCCCGCGCAGCGTCCCAGCGCGCCTCGCCGACGCGGCCGTTGGTCGCCCACAGCGCGACCGCGGCGTCCCGCACGCGTTCGTGCTCGCTCAGCGTCAGACGGTTGTACTCGGCCGCCTCGATGCGTTGATCGGTCCCGCGCGGCAATAGCCCGATCAGCCGCTCCACCGCATTGTGCGCGAGCAGCAGCGGCGTGCCGAGCACCGGCTCGATCAACCCCGCCGCCGCACCCACCGCGACGCAATTGCCCCGCCATGCTTCGCTGCGGACGCCGTTCTCATAAGCCGCGCCCTCGCCGTCGACCGACAGCGCGGTTGTCACGCGCGCGCCATCGAGCGGGGTCGTGGCCGACCAACCGTCGCGATCCGCCACGTGAAAGGCGTAGGGCGGGGGAGTCAGCGGTTCGCGTTCGACCCGCGACGCGGCGCGGTTGCAGGGGAGCCAATTCGCCCAGCTATCCCAATCGCCGCCAAGCCTGCCGACCAGCCGCGCCGCCTCGCCGGTCGCGTCGACGAACAGGTCGGCTTCGATGCGGGCGCCGTCGGCGAGGGTCAGCGCTGCCACCCGCCCGTCTGCGAGCGACACGTCGCGGAGCGGCGCGGTGCACGCGGCCTTCGCCATCCCCTCCAGCGCACGCGTCAACGCATCGGTCGAATAATGCATCCCCGCCGCCAGCGCCGACAGCGGAGAGCGCGGATCGGCGGAGGGCAAAGCGAAGCGATCTGCTTGCGCCGCCATCGCAGCAAGCGAGAAGTCGGCGAGGCGCACCGCATGGCCCTGGCTGCGCAGCCTTCCCGCGATCTGTGGGAACGGCAGCGCGCCGAGCGGCGCGCCGATGTCGCCGAACGGCAGGAACCAGGCCGCGCCGTCTGCCGACCACCCGCCAAACGCGATGCCGAGCGAGAAGCTGCTTCCCGGCACCGGCGGTATCGATCCGCCGATCGCGGTCGCTTGGAAATCGGGCAAGGCGGTCAAGGCCGGGCCGAAAGGGCCCAGCCCCGTGCCGCCGCAGCCGGTCGGCACGCGGGTGACATGCGCGCCCGCCCGCGCCAGCATCGCAGCGGCGAGCGCGCCCGCGACGCCGTCGCCGACCACCGCGATCCTCACGCCGCCATCTCCCTTCGGGACAACGCATCGGCGTGGGCCGGGATGCAGCGAGCAGCGGCGGCGATCTCGGCCAGCATCGTCGCGGCAGCCGCTTCCGCCGCCGCAATGTCGTGCTCGGCGGCGAACGGGTCCACCGCATGCGGGAGGATGTTCTGGCCAAGGTAGACCGCCAACCAGCTCGGTTCGAGAAACATGCCGTCGCGGTACTTCACCACCACGCCGCATTCGCGGAACAGCGCCATCTTGGTCTGCAAGGTGTCGGGGAGCGTCATGGTTCGGACGTGATTCCAGAACGACGTGTCGTCGCGCTGCGTGGCGCAATAATGGAGCACGATGAAGTCGCGGACGCGCTCATATTCCGCATCCATCAGCCGGTTGAACTCGGCCGCGTCGAGCGGGTCCCAATCGGCCGTCGGGAACAGGTCCAGCAGCCGCTCGATGCCGAGCTGGATCAGGTGGATCGAGGTCGATTCGAGCGGTTCGAGGAACCCTGCGGCGAGGCCGATCGCGACGGTGTTGCCGATCCACTGACGACGCCGCTTGCCGGTGGTGAAGCGGAGTTGGCGCGGCTCGGCCATCGGGGCCGAGTCGAGCTGGCCCAAGAGGCGGTCGAGCGCATTTTGCTCGTTGACGAACGCGCTTGCGAAGACATGGCCGTTGCCCGCCCGGTGCTGCAGCGGGATGCGCCATGCCCAGCCCGCCTCCAGCGCGGTCGCGCGGGTATAGGGGCCGATCGGACCGACGTTGGCGCACGGGACCGCCCAGGCGCGGTCGCAGGGGAGCCAATGCGTCCAGTCCTGGTAGCCGCTTTGCAGCGCGCCTTCGATCAGCAGTCCGCGGAAACCCGAGCAGTCGACGAACAGATCGGCCGCGAGCCGCCGTCCGTCGTCGAGCGTTATCGCGGCGACATGGCCGCGCGTGTCGACCTCAACGTCGACGACGCGGCCCTCCAGCCGGGTGACCCCGTTGGCCTCCGCCTGCGCGCGCAGGAAGCCCGCGTATAGCGAGGCGTCGAACTGATAGGCGTAGGAGAAGGTCGAAGCGAGCGACCCAGGGTCGGGCGAGGGGTGTGCGAAGCGCGCTTCGCGGCACATGCGGACGGGGAGCGAATAGTCGTCGAACGCCCCCACGCGCCCCTCTCGGCGAAGGCGGACCCAATGGTGGTGGAACGCCGCGGTTCCGATCGGCCGCCCGAACGCGCCGAACGGGTGGATGTAGCTGTCGCCGATCCGCCCCCAGTTGCGGAACTCGATGCCCAATTTGAAGGTCGCATTGGTCGCGGCCATGAAGGCCGCCTCGTCGAACCCCAGACTCGCGTTGAACGCGCGGATATGCGGCACCGTCGCTTCGCCCACACCGACGGTGCCGATCGCCTCCGATTCGATCAGCGTCACCGCGATGCCCGTGCCCTTGAGCTTGTGGCCGAGCGCCGCCGCGACCATCCAGCCCGCGGTGCCGCCGCCGACGATCAGGACGGAGGCGATGTTGCCGGGGCTGGGCTGGCGCTCCACGACGCTCCTCTCCTAAGCGATCAAGCGGCGGGGGACGGCCGCGGCGGTCTGGCCGGGGCGGCGGCGAACGCTCCGGCGATCGCAGTGTAGAGCGGCTTGGGCTGAAGGTCGATGTCGTAGGGGCAGCCGCGGGTGACCTGGCCGTCGGCGCGCGGCTCGAAGGTGCGCAGCCACGAATAGCGGTCGCTCATGCCCCAGGCGAGCACGTCGTTCAGTTGCGGGTAGGAAAGCATTATGTCGAGATAGGCGCGCGCGAAATCAGCGACCCCCTGGTCGCGAGCGGCGACGTCGGCGGGCAGGCCCCGATCGCGCACGTCGAACTCGGTGATGACCAGGCGATAGCCCATGCCGGTCACCTGATCGAGGAAGCGACGCCATTCGGGCGTGAGCTGCGCGACGAGTTGCGCAACCGACGGCGTCGCGCCGAACAGGCCGATATGCGACTGGACGCCGAGCGCGTCGACCGGCGTGCCGCGCTGGCGGAATCCTTCGAGCAGCCGCAGCACGCCGGCACGGTGCTTCTCGTTGCCGGCCTCCCAGCTCATGTAATCGTTGTAGACCAGCTCGGCATGCGGCGCGTGCGCGCGCGCCGTCCGAAAGGCGAAATCGAGCACGGCCTCGGCGCTTCCCATCGCGCGCGACAGCGACGTCTGGCGCAAATCGCTGGTGGCGGGGTCGACCGCTTCGTTGATCACATCATAGCTGCGGATGCGCGTGCCGTATCGTTCGAGCACGGTGCGGATGTGCGTGCCGAGCACGCGCTCGGCTTCGCTCGCGGGCTTGGCGCCATAGTCGTAGGTGTTGAGCCAGGCCGGGAACCAGCGGTCGTAGTGCCACAACAAGGTGTGACCGCGCAGATCGAGCCGCTTGCCTTGCGCATAGGCGACCATCGCGTCGAAGCGGGTGAAGTCGAACCGGTCGGCGGCGGGCCGGATCGATTGCCATTTCAGCTCGTTTTCGGGCACCAGCACGCCGCAGTCCCGCTCGAGGAGCGCGGCATAGCGCGGGTTCGCGAAGGATCCCGCGTCCGCGCCGTCGGGGCTCCATGCGAAGCACGACCCGAAGTTGAGGTTGCGCGGAGCCGCGATCGCCTGCAGCCCGGCGGTGGAAGCTGGGCTCGGCGTGGCGGTCGGCGCAGGCAAAGGGGATGCGCTCGCCGCGGGTTGCGGCGAAACCGCCGCCGACGGGCTGGCCGCCGATCCGCCGCATGCGGGAAGCACCGCGCCTGCGATCAATGCGGCGCTGCCGCCCAACATCGCACGTCGAGTGATGATCGAATCCGCGGCGCTATCGGTTGCCATGCCGAGAGGCGCGCCGAGCGCGTTCGGGTCGTCGGATGGATCGCCTGTGCTCACGCTCGCTCTCCCTATGCCGCGGTTCGCCGCAGTCACTGTTAGCGGTATCAAAGATGGAGGCGCGCGGCTTGTCAACCCGAATCGGCGTGACTAGGCCGCAGGCGTGACGTCCCGCTTCCCCCTGTCCCGCACGTTGCAGCTTCGGCTCAGCCATGTCGGTGACGAGCGCGAGCCGGTGCTGCTGATCGAGGGGTTGCTGGAGCGTCCGCACGAGTTGGTCGACAGCGCCGCCGCGGCCTGCTTCGCGCCCGCTTTTGGGCCGACAGGCGGCTACCCCGGGCTGCGCGCGCCCGCGCCGCTCGATTATGTCGAGACGGTGGTCCGCGCACTCGCCAAACCGATCGGGGATGCGTTTGCGCTCGGCTCCGTCCGGCCCGTGCGCGCGGAGTGCAACTTCTCGCTGGTCACGCTGCCGCCCGATGCGCTCGCGCCCGCGCAGCGCGCGCCGCACGTTGATACGGTCGATCCGCGTCAATTCGCGATCCTGCATTACCTGTGCGCGCCGCGTTTCGGCGGGACGGCCTTTTTCCGGCACCGTGCGACCGGCTATGAAGTGCTGACCGCCGAACGGCTGCCCGCTTATGACGCAATGCGCACGGGCGAGGAGCAGGAGGCGGGCTATGTCGCGGACGGCGGGCGCTGGTTCGCCCGGACCGGCGAGGTCGAAGCCGCATACAACCGGCTCGTCGTGTACCGCAGCGCGCTGCTCCATTCCGGACGCATCCTTTCGCCCGAAGCGCTGTCGCCGGACCCGCGCGCCGGACGGCTCACCGCCAACATCTTTCTGACGCTTCGCCCTGCATGAAAAAAGCCGCCGATCGCCTGAGCGACCGGCGGCAAGGGGGAGATGGTGCGAGCCGCGCGGCCTAGAAGTTGAAGCGCGCGCTCATCGTGAAACGCCGGTCGTTCATGTACCATCCGCGCGGAACTTCGCGGATGCCGCCGTCGAGATCGGTGATCACCGCCGTCGTGCGGGTGACGTTGTTGAGCAGGTTGACGCCCTGCACGCCCAGCTTGAAGTTCTTGGTCACCGCCAGGAACGCCGACGCGTCGAGCGTTCCGTTGGCCTTGTTGATGATCGGGTCGTTGGGGGTGATCACGTCGCGGATCGTCAGCAGGAAGTCGTCGCGCCACGAATAGGTCGCGCGGAGCGACAACGGCCCGTAATCGAAGAACGGCGTGATGTTGAAGCTGTGCTTCGACAGGCCTTGGAGCGGCAGCTGCGTGAGGTCCACCGTGGTCACGCGACCCGCGCCGACGTCCGGGTCGGTCGCGGACAGCGTGCTCTGCGGCACGCCCGACGATCTGATATAGGTGTAGTTCGCCTGCAGCCCCAATCCGCGCAGCAGACCCGGCAGGAAGTCAAAGGTCTGCTGATAGGCGACCTCGACGCCGGTGATCTTGCCCGTCTCGGTCGCGTTGCCCGGCGTCGTCACCAGCGCGGGGAAGGTCGTCCCGTTGTTGGTGAATTCCTGACGCTGGGTCGTGTTGGTGAGCACGTTCTTGAGGCGCTTGTGGAAGCCCGCGACGGTCAGCTGTCCAACCGACGAAAAATACCATTCCGCCGTCAGATCGAAATTGTCGGCCTCGACCGGCCTCAGCCGTGGATTGCCCGAGGTGAGGGTCGACTGCAGCGTGAAGCTGCCCGGGATTAGTGTGCCGTCGGCGTTGACGTTCTGCACCGCGCCAAGCCGCACGTCGAAGAAGTTGCGGATGAGCCCGGTATCGGGCGGCGCTACCCCCTTGAAGTATGCGCCGCGGAACTGAAGGCCGTTGCCGACCTCGAGACGGACGTTCACGCTGGGCAGCCAGTAATCGTATTTGATCCGCACGTCGTTGTTGACGAGCGCACCGTTCTGATAGGCGCGCGCCTGCGCCCGCACCGCGGGGCTGAAGGTGCAGAAGCCCTGCAGCGTCTGACCAGGCGGCAGCGGGGTGGTGCAGGTCGCCTCCGTCGGAAACGTGCTGCCGAGGTCCGGGAAGGTCAGGAAGCCGCCCGCCCGACGCCGCGTCGTCGTGTAGCGCACGCCGACGTTGCCGTTGATCTTGACCCCGCTGTCGAATTCGGTGCCGAAGCGCGCCATGACGTACGCCGCGGTGTTGCGCTCACGGATCGGATTCACTTCGCCCGGCAGGAACGGCGTGCCGGCGAGAACGCCTGGCCGCAACGCCAGCGGGTTCCAACCGCCGTTGCGCACGACGCCATCCGCGCCCGTGACCGTCGGTTCCCACTCGCGATTGATCGCGGTGGCGTAGGCGACCATCGCCTCGTATTCATCGGCTGGATTACGGCTGTAGAACAGGCGCTGCTGGCCGCCGAGCGGGTTCGCGACCTGGCCGCGGAAGAAATTGTCGTACCCGAACACCTGATAATCGGCCAGCGGCGCGCCGCCGGTTCCGCCAGGCACGCTGTCGACGGGATCGTCGAACCAGACCGGGCCGTTATTGCCCCATTGCTCCGACAGCCGACCCCAATTGTAGACGCTGAAGCGTGCGGTCTGATCGCGGTCGGCGTAGCGCGCGCCGGCGCGGATCGATGACAGGAAGCTCTCTTCGGGAAAGCTGTATTCCAGATCGACCCGGAAGGCGTCGGAATTGCCTTCGCTATCCTCGATATGGTCCATCGCCGAGCGATAGAAGCTGTTGAACGGGTCCGCGAAGCTGTTGTGCCCGGCCCCGAAGTACAGCGGGCTGTTCTGCGATCCGGGCGCGCCGGAGCAGCCGGTCGGGGCGTTGATCGACGGCCCGGAGCAAACCTGCGGCGGCGTGAACTGCACCGAGGGGAAGTCGCTGCCGTTCAGCGCGATGGCCGCGTTCTGATAGGTCGAGCCCCACAAGGTATTGTCGAGCACGTAGCTGGTTGAATTGACGTGCTGGTAGTCGAAGACGACGCCCAGCCGGTCCGACACGTCCCACTTGAAGTTGAAGCCGTAATCCTCGGTGATCAGCCGCTCGTTGTGGCCGCGGGTGATGTTGTTGCTCTGCAATCCCAGGATCGGCGTGCGCGCGGCGCCCGTGTTCTGGTCGGCGCGCCACCCGGTCGGGCCGGTGATGGTGCCGCTTTCGAACAGACCGTCCTCATCGAAGGTCAGCTGCGTGCCTTCGACACGACGCGAGTCGCCGTTCGCCGACACGTTGTCGGTCGCGATCTCGATCGTCTTCTCGGTCCAGGCCTGACGGGCGTCCGAACGGAGGAACTGGAACACGGCCTCCATCGAACCGTCGTTCGAGCGCCATTGGAGCGCCCCCGAATAGCCGTAGCGCTCGCGGTTGAACTCCTGGCTGCCCATGGCGGCGCCGCGCGGAAAGATGACCCGGCCGGTCGGCGTGGTGTTGCCGGTCGCCGGGGCGACCACGTCGCCATTGGCGTAGAGGTTGCGGATGCGGAAACTGGAGATCTGGAAGCGGTCGGCGCGAGAGAACAACTGCGAGTAGACGAAGCTGCCGAGAATGCCGATCTCGCCGATCCCGGTCGACCAGCGATTGCTGCCGAGCACGGAGACGGTGGGCGAGGACCGCTCGGCGAAGTCGCCGTAATTGACCTCTAGCGACCCGGCGAGGAGCAGGCCGTTCGAGTCGAACGGCTTGCGGGTGCGAAGGTTGACGACGCCTGCGATGCCGCCCTCGATACGGTCGGCGGACGGAGACTTGAACACGTCAACCCCGCCCAGGAGCTCGGATGCGACGTCGGCGAAGCTCAGCGCGCGACCGTTGTTGGCGCTGAACGCCTCGCGGCCGTTGAACTCGGAGCGGACATAGGTCAGCCCGCGCACGGTGACGCCCGACCCTTCCACGGAGAAGTGGTCAGGGTCGACACCCGCGGCGAAGCGGTTGATGGTGACGCCTGGAATGCGCTGCAGCGCCTCCGTCACCGAACGATCGGGCAACGCGCCGATGTCTTCGGACGTGACCGAATCGACGATCACTTCCGAGTTGCGCTTGATCGCCTGCGCGCTGGTCAGCGCCTGACGGTACCCGGTGACAACGATGTCACCCGCGGTCTCAGTCGGGGTGGTCTGCGCTTCTTCGGTCGACCCTGCGACACCGTCCACCGGCGTGCCCTGACCGTCCGGGCTGGACGACGCGGCGGTGTTCTGATCGGCGGGCCGGACTACGGTCGAGCCGGTGGCGGTGCCCTGCGGTCGCGAATCGTCAGCCGGAACAGCGGTTTGCGCGAGTGCGGGCGCAGCCGCCAGCACGGCGGCGAGCGCGGCAACCGAGGCGCTCAGACGAATCTGCGACCTGATCGGTGCGCCGGTTGCGAGCGATGAAAGATCAAGCATACCTTCTGCATCCTCCCGTGATAGCGCTAACAGCAACGCCGCGCCTCATCTATTATGGTAGCGCTAACCCGAGTCGCCTCTTAGTGCAAGGGCAGTTCGCTATCCCTGTCGAATGTCGCCCAGTTTTGACATCGTTGTCAACGATAAGCGGGAGCTGTGCACGGACGATCGCAGCAGTGGCGACGGGATCAAACCCGCTCGATCACCATCGCGATGCCTTGGCCCACGCCGATGCACATGGTGGCGAGAGCGAGTCTTTCGCCATTGCGATGCAGCTCCTCGGTCGCGGTCAGCACCAGCCGCGCGCCGGACATGCCGAGCGGGTGGCCCAATGCGATCGCTCCGCCATTCGGGTTTACGTGCGGCGCGTCGTCGGGAAGGCCGAGCTCGCGAAGAACGGGGAGCGCCTGGGCGGCGAAGGCCTCGTTGATCTCGACAACATCCATGTTCGAGATACTTAGCCCC
>SXHP01000285.1 GCA_005773165.1 Sphingomonadales bacterium
AGGCGGGCGCCTCCTTGGGCACGCCCGCCGCCATCGACGCCTGGCGCGCGGGGTTCTGCCCCTGCGCTGCGGTGAGCACCTGGCCCAGGATCACCTCCGACACGTCCTCGCCCGCGACACCGGCCTGCGCGAGCGCGGCCTCGATCGCGACGCGGCCGAGCTCGTGCGCGGGAACGCTCGCGAACGCGCCCAGGAAGCTGCCGACGGGGGTGCGCTTGGCGGCGACGATCACGATGTCGTTCGGGCTGACGGTCATGGGTGAAGCTCCTCTCGGTTCCGCGGAGCCCTTAGCCGGTGACGCGGCGACGATCCAGAGCATCGCCGCACCGCAGCGTGAGATTTCGCGCGGTGCTGCGCCTTCGCTGCGCAGCATAACGGGACATGTCGGGAGTCCTCTTCATGTTGCGGCGCGGAACGGGCGGGCGTAAGGTCGCATGCGAACGGATGCGGGGGAGCGCCATGAAGAAGCAGAACGCGGGCGACGGCGTCGTCGTCATCAAGAAATACGCCAACCGCCGCCTCTACAACACCGAAACCTCCAGCTACATCACGCTTGAACACCTGGCGGTGATGACCCGCGCGGGGCGCGACTTCAAGGTGATCGACGCCAAGTCGGAGGAGGACATCACCCACAACGTCCTGACCCAGATCATCATGGAGGAGGAAAGCCGCGGACAGACGATGCTGCCGGTCAGCTTCCTGCGCCAGCTGATCGCGATGTACGGCGATTCGATGCAGGCGATGGTGCCCGGCTATCTGGAGGCGTCGATGGACAGCTTCCGCCGCAATCAGGAGCAGTTCAAGTCGGCGGTGGAGGGCGCCTTCGCCCACACCCCCTTTGCGGAGATCGCCAAGCGCAACATGGCGATGTTCGAAACCGCGGCCAAGGCGTTCAAGCCGCCTGTCGCCGCGATGACCCCCGCGGCCGCCGCGGGCGGCTTTTCGGGGCCGTCCGCCGCGGCGAAGGACGAGGAGATCGCGTCCCTGCGCGCCGAACTCGCGCGGCTGCAGGACAAGGTCGACAAGCTGGTCGGATGATCGGCTGGGTCGGAGCGGGGCTCGCGGCGGCGGCGGCGGTCGGCGCGGAAGTCGCGGCGCGCAGGCGGCGGCGGCGCGCCGACCTTGATCGGGTGGGCTGGGTCGACTGGCCGACGGTGCAGATGCTGGCCATGCTGGGCGCGGCCATCGCGGCGGCGCTGGCGATCGCAGGGGTCGGGTGAGCGCGAACCGCGAAAGGTTGCGCGGCCGCAGGCGTCGGGGCATGACCTCCGGAGCACCACAAAGGATATAGCCTATGCTTCGCCCGCTCGTCGCGCTCGCCTGTGTCGCCGCTTTGGGATCGGCCGTCGGAACCGCGCAGCCGGTCAGTCCCAGCCGCGAGATCGCGGCGGCGGTCGCTTCGCCTTCGCGCACGCCCGCCAACCGCGAGCGCGACCGGTATCGCCACCCCGCCGAGACGCTGGCGTTCTTCGGCGTCCTGCCGACGCACACGGTGGTGGAGTTCAGCCCCGGCGCAGGCTGGTACACCGAGATCCTGGCGCCGCTGGTCAAGGAACGCGGGCGCTATGTCGCCTGGACGTCGACCGCGGGCGCGGAGCGGACGCGCACGATGCTGGCGGGGAAGTCCGCGGTCTACGGGGCGACCACCGTCGCGACCATGGACTTCGCGACGGGCGCGAGCACGGTGGCTCCGGGCAGCGCCGACGTGGTGCTGACCTTCCGCAACGTCCACAACATGCTGATGTCGCCCAACCCGCAGGCTCCCGCGGGCGCGTTTGCGGCGTTCTACGCGGCGTTGAAGCCCGGCGGCGTGCTCGGCGTGGTCGACCACCGCCTGCCCGAGGAGATGGACTCGGCGCTGGAGAAGTCGAGCGGGTACATCAAGCGCTCGACGGTGGTCAGGCTGGCGGAGCAGGCGGGGTTCAAACTCGCGGGCGAGTCGGCGGTGAACGCCAATCCCAAGGACACCCACGACCACCCCGAGGGCGTGTGGACCCTGCCGCCCACCTTCGCGTTGAAGGACGTCGACCGCGCGAAATACGCCGCGATCGGCGAGAGCGACCGCTTCACGCTGAAGTTCGTCAAGCCGAGATGAGCTGACGCCTGACGCCCGCCGCATGGAGGAAGGACACGGGTGACGGTGACGCAGTCGTTCCAGATCGTGCTGGTGCTCGGCGGCGGCAACGCGCTCGGCAGCTATCAGGCGGGCGGCGATCAGGCGCTGCACGAGGCGGGGCATGAGCCCGCCTGGGTGGTCGGCGCGTCGGCTGGGGCGATCAACGGCGCGCTGATCGCGGGCAACGCGCCGGAGGACCGCATCGCGCGGCTGACCGAATTCTGGCGGCCCGCGATCACCGGCGGTCCGATGTCGTGGTGGCCTTCGCCCGCGGAGACGCTCCGGCGCACTGGGGCGGTGATGCTGACGATCGGCGCGGGGCGGCCGGGCGTGTTTGGGCCGATCGGGCCGCTGGGATCATGGTGGGACCCGGACGCCGCCGCCGCGGCGCCCGCGCTCTTCGACTCCAAGCCGCTGGCGGCGACGCTGGCGCGCATGGCGGATTTCGCACGGCTGAACGCGGGCGCGCCCCGCTATACCGCCACCGCGGTCGACCTGGAGACGGGCGAGGACATCGTCTTCGATGCGGCGAGCATGGCGATCACCCCCGACCATGTCCGGGCGAGCGCGGCGCTGATGCCGACCTTTCCGCCGGTGGAGATCGCGGGGCGCGCCTATGTCGACGGGGGGCTGTCGGCCAATCTGCCGCTCGATCCGGTGCTCGGCGACCCGCCGCAGGGCCCGGTGCTGTGCATCGCGGTCGACCTGCTGCCCCAGGTGGAGCGGCGGCCGCGGTCGCTGGGCGAGGCGATCGGACGCACGCAGGACCTGATGTTCGCGGCGCAGACGCGGCGCACGATCGAACGGTGGCGCATGGCGTACGCGCTCGACGAACGGCTGCGCTCCGCCTCGGTGACGCTCGCCTGCCTGTTCTACGCGGACCAGGAGGTGGAGGTCGCGGGCAAGGCGATGGACTTCTCGGCCGAATCGGTGCGGCACCGCTGGCAGGCAGGGCGTCGCGACGCCGCCGCTTTGCTGGCGCGGCTGGCCGCGGGCGAGATCGCGACGGGCGGCGAAGGGCTGACGGTCACCGGCGTGTGACCGGCTCCGGTCAGTAGAAGTTCGCGAGCGTCAACGCGCGCTCGCCGCCGCCGTCGCAGAGCGAGAGCCGCACCGTCGTGCCGGGCGCCCCGACCGACCAGCGGCCTAGCGGACTCGTCGGGTAGTCGCGCGCGATCCTCATGCCGTTCACTGCGCAGATCGTCTCGCCCTCCCGCCACCCCGCAGCCGCGGCGGGGCCGTTCGCCATGACGTGCAGAACCTTGAGCCGGTCGCGCTCGAGCCCGAGCAGCAGCCCGCTGGTCGAACGGAGCGGCGGACGGCCCGCGTCGGGGCCGGGCCGGAACACCATCCGCCCGGCGGCGGGATCGAGCAGCACGCGGTAGTTCTGGAGGAACCCCGAGCCAATCCGACCCGCGGCGCCGACCGCCTGCGAGAAGCCGGTCGGCCCCTCCACCCGGACCTCGACCGAGCGCGCGTCGAGCTCGCCGACCGCGACCGCGGGGACGATCGCGAGCGTGGTGACGACCGGCCCCGCAAGGCCGTAGGCGACCGCGCTGGTCGTCGGCAGCGCGGCGAGCTTCGCGGCCCGCCAGTCCGCCTGGGTGACGGTGATCGCCGAGCCGTCGCCGGTATCGACGATCACCGGCCTGACCGGGCGGTCGCCGAGCGTCACCGCGCTCTCGTACACCTGGCGCTCGGGCGAGATCGTGAGCGGCGCGGCGGGGCCGGTGAACGGGAGGCGACCCGACGCGATCAGGCGGAAACGCTTGTTCGGATAATCGAGGTCGAGCGCATACGCGCCCAGGAGGTCGCGCCCGACAAGCAGGTCAACCGCCGTGCCGCTGCCGGTGGCGAGCGCGGGCAGCTCGGTCACCGCGACGCTCGCGCCGGTCAGCGTCAGCCCGCCGATCGCGATCGAGCGGGTCGGCATCCATGCGATGTCGACCTCGCCCCCGATCGCGGTCGCGCGGCCCCCCGCGCGCAGCTTGGCGGCGTTGACGGCGGCGGACCTGCGCGAGAGCACGGTGACGCTGACCCCGGTGTCGAGGATCGCGACAAGCGGGCGGCCGTCGAGTTCGAGGGTGAAGCGGATCTGGTTGCCGGGGGTGAGATCGAACGGCACCCACCGCTCCTCCGCGTCCGGCGCAAGCCGCGCGACGCCGGGAAGCGGAGTCGCGGCGGGGCGGGGGACGGGAGCCTGGCCGCACGACGCGGCGGCGGCGATCAGCAGAAGAGGGAGGATGCGCATGCAGCGCCGCATGTAGGCGCTCCGCGCGCGCCGCGCACCGGGCGGATGCGGCGTTACACGCGGCTGTCGGTATCAAGATGGCGCAGATCGCGCCCCCTGGTCTCCCGGCCGAACCGCGCCACCAGCAGCAGCGACAGCGCGGTCGGAACCGCGATCATCGCCGCGCTGACGCCGAGCGTCGGGATGATCGCGAAGATGCTGAGCGCCTGCGCGAACACCCCGCCCAGCTTGCTGCACGCGGCGATCCATCCGGTCGCGCGGCCGCGGATGCGCAGGGGAAAGCTCTCCGCCGCATAGGGCAGCACCATGGCGATGATCCCGTTGCTGCCGACGATCAGCAGCGCGACGGGGAGGACGGGGCTGGCCCCGGTCGTCGTCGCGAGCCACAGAACGCCCGCCAACCCGAACAGCGTCACCGCGATCGACAGCAGCACCGCGCGCTTGGTGCTCCACGCGCTGTACAGCCACGCGGCGAGGAACACGGTGGGCACCGCGATCAGCGCCGAGGCGGCGAGCAGCTCGCTCGACACCTTCATGCTGTAGCCGCGCGCGACCAGCTCGACCGGGAGCCACAGCAACAGGCCGAAATTGACCAGCCCCCAGCAGACCGCGACAAGGCTCAACGCCGCCAGCTTGCCCGCGAAGGCGCGCCCGACCAGCGCCGACGCCTGGCTCTGCGCCGCGGGGGCGGGGGCGGGCGGCGCCACCTTGCGGACCGCCGCGCCGAAGTTCGCCATGACCCGCCGCGCTTCCTCGTCCCGGCCGCGCGCCATCAGGAACTTGGCCGATTCGGGGATGAAGGTGCCGAGCAGCACGAGCAGCAGGCCGCTCGGCAGATTGGCGAGCCACAGGATGCGCCAGCCGAAGACCGGAACCAGCCACGCCGCCATCAGGCTGGCCGCGGCATAGCCGCCGACCGCGCCCAGGCCGCCGACCAGCACGAGGCTCCAGCCGCGGTGGCGGCTCGGCATCATCTCGGCGAGCAGCGCGTAGGTCACCGGCAGCATCCCGCCCGCGGCCGCGCCCATCATGAAGCACATGCCGATGTTCCAGGCGAGCGAGGGCATCGCGCCGCAGATCGAGGTGCCGACGAACATCACCGCCGACAGCAGGATCGTCGCCTTGCGCCCGCAGACGTCGGCGATGACGCCCCAGACGAACGAGCCCACCACCGTGCCGATCAGCGCGAAGAAGGGGACGAGCGACACGGTCTGGCGGGACAGGCCGTATTCGTCGACCATGCCGGGGATGGTGAAGCCGAGGCTTGCGGGCTTCATGATGTCGATCACCAAAGCCACCACCAGCACCAGCATCAGCCGCCAGTGCGCCCAGCTCAGGTGGGCGTCCTCCGGCGCGGCCACGACGATCGTCCTGGCGTCCGCGACATGTCGCGAGAGGTTCGGCGGCAGCAGCCCGTAGGCGGCGAGACCGACCCCTGCGATGATCGTCCACATCCCCGCGATCATGCCCGCGTCCATCGGCATGCCCGCCATGCGGAACCCCATGGAGCGGCCCATCCAGAACATCGGCAGGTGCAGCACCACGCCGACCGTGACCGCGGCCACGCCCAGAACGAACGCCCAGAGCCGGCGATCGGCCCAGGCTATCCTACCGCTTGCGTTCAACTGATCCGAGCCCCCGTCCTGTCGGCAAGGCCGGGCTCATTCCACACGCCGGGCGATTCCGCAAACCGTCCGGGTCGCCGGGTTTGCGCTACAGGCACGCCTCCAGCATCGCCTGGTCGAAGCCGAACTGGCGCGCCTTGTCGAGCGTGTAGGGGCGCAGGCCCATCGACTGGTATTCGCCGATGATCTTCCCTTCCGCGCTCTCGTCCATGTATTCGAACTTGAACAGCTCCTGGGTGACGATCACCGGGCCTTCCATGCCGATCACCTCCGTCACGTTGGTGACGCGGCGCGAGCCGTCGCGGAGTCGCTTGACCTGGATGATCATGTCGACCGAATCGGCGATCTGGCGGCTGATCGCCTCCTTGGGGACCTTGATGTCGCCCATCATCACCATGTTCTCCATACGCGCCAGCGCCTCGCGCGGGGAGTTGCTATGGAGCGTGCACATCGAGCCGTCGTGGCCGGTGTTC
>SXHP01000286.1 GCA_005773165.1 Sphingomonadales bacterium
ATAGCGCGTCTCCTCGGTTGAGATCGCGAAACGGGTCTTGTCGATGATCTGCTTCAGCGTCTCGGCGGGAAGCTCGAACTGGGTCGGCAGCTCGCCTTCGGCGATCACCGGAAAGTCGTCGCGCGGAAGGGTGCCGAGCGAGAATCGCGCGCGGCCCGCGACGATCGTCATCCGGCCTTCCGCGGCGGAAAGCGAGACCTGCGCGCCCTCCGGCAGCTTGCGCGCGATGTCGAACAGCGTGTGCGCGGAGACGGTGGTCGCGCCGGGCTGATCGACCGCGGCGGGAACGCTTTCGTTGATCTGGAGGTCGAGGTCGGTCGCCATCATGCGGAGCGCGCCCTCGGCGGTCGCCTCCAGCAGGACGTTCGACAGGATCGGAATGGTGTTGCGCCGCTCCACCACAGACTGGACATGGCTCAGCCCCTTCAGGAGCGTCGCGCGTTCGATCGTCGCCTTCATCACTATCCCCCGTGCCAACCCGAGTCCCGGGGGCGTACCGCTTCGCGCCGGACCCTACCCAACAAAAAGGGGCCGGAGCAAGCGCTCCGACCCCCTCTCGTGATTCTGCTTACCGGATGGTTAACGGCATCAGAAGCGGATGCCGACGCCCGCGACGACCTGGTGACGGTCCTGGTCGACCTCGATATCGTCGATCTCCTTGTAGTTCGAGTAACGGTACTCGCCCTTCACATAGGCGCTGGGCGAGATTTGGACCTCGAGGCCCGCGCCGAGGCGGAGGCCGTCTGCGTCGAAGCTGTCCTCTCCCGAGTCCGCGCCGCCGGTGTAATCGACCTTGGTCCGCGCGTTGGTGTAGCCGACCTTGCCGTAGGCCATGGCGGTGGGCGAGACGAGGAAGCCGAGACGGCCGCCGACATACAGATCGCGCCCTCCCTTCAATCGCAGGCGGTCGCCCGCGACGATCACGTTGCGGTCGGTGATCTTGGCGGTGGTGCCGGTGATCTCGCCCTCGACGCCGAGAATGAGGTTGTTGGCCTGGAAGTCGTAGCCGAGCGCGCCGCCGTACACGACGCCGTCGACGTCCTCGGCGAGCGAATCATAGCCGCCGAGCGCTTCGCCGCGGAAGCCGGTGAACGGCGCAGGGCCGACGGGGCCGTCCTGCGCCGAAGCGGCACCGGGAATGGCCAGGACAGCCGCGGCGGCGAGAAAGAGATAGCGCATGTGAACTCCTGCTTTCGCCCCGTCGATCGGGGCGGGGGCGCGCCTTGGCCGTCCGAAGCTGGCGGCAGGATGAACGGAGCGGGCGGCGCGACGCATCCGCGGGAAAGGTGTTGCATCGCCGCCACGCCGCCGCGATCACCGGCGCGATGCGGAACGGTCGGGATTTCATCGCGCGGCACGGCGAGACGGTGTTCAACGCCGCGCGGCGGCTGCAGGGCGATCACGCGCACACGCCGCTGACCCGGGCGGGGTTCGCGCAGGCGGACGAGATGGGAGCGGCGCTGCGCGCGCTGCTCGGCGCAAGGCCGCGGCTGACGCTCTGGGCATCGCCGACCGGGCGCGCGCTGCAGACGCTGGCGGTGATCGCCGAGCATCTCGAGCTCGACTGGCACGCCGCGAACACCGACGGGCGGCTGGTGGAGATCGGCATGGGGAGCTGGGGCGGGCGCTATTACGCCGATGTGATGGCCGAGGTCGGCGCGGTGGTCGACCGCGACGGACGGCTGCGGGTCGCCCCCGACGGCGAGAATTACCCGGCGATCGCCGCACGGGTCGGCGCATGGGCGGCGGATACGGCGGAGGACGCGGGCGATCGGCTGGTCGTGATGCACGGCGTCTCCTCGCGGGTGTTGCGCGGCGTGCTGATCGGGCTTCCTGTCGATCCGGCGATCGGCGCGCCGGTCGCGCCGGGGCTGCCGCAAGGGTCGGTGTCGCTGATCGAGGATGGGCGCGAGACGCTGGCGCACCGCGGCCGGGGCCATGCGCCCGCATGATCCTGGCGGCGCTTCTCCTGCTGGCGGCGCCCGAAGGCCGCGAAACGATCGGCGTCTGGCGGCGCTGGGGCGCATTCCGCGATCGTACGCCGCCGCGCTGCTATGCGATCGCGCGGCCGGTGGTGGCGGGCGGCAGGCCGGACGGATTCGCGAGCGTCGCGACCTGGCCCGAGCGCGGCCTGCGCGGCTCCATCCACATCCGCCTCAGCCGCGAACGCGATCGATCGGCGGGGGTCACCCTGACGGTGGGCGAGCGCCGCTTCGCGCTGGTCGCCGACGGCCGCAACGCCTTCGCCCCCGACGGCCCAAGCGACCGCGCGCTCGTGGCGGCGATCCGATCGGGCCGCAGCATGAGCATCGAGGCGGTGGGCGCAGGCGGGCGGCCGTTCGCCGACGTCTACGCGCTGAGCGGCGCGGCGACCGCGATCGACGCGGCGGCGTTGGCGTGCATCCGCCGGTAGGTGGAAATCGCGCGCGTTTTGCCCTATGTGGCGCGCATGCTGACAGTGTCGTCGCCGCCGATGCCCATTCCCGGGCACATCGACCCCGTGCCCGTGCCGCGCGCGCCGTCGTTGCGGGAGGACGGGCGCGTCGACCTGATCGGCCTGTCCAAGGATCAGCTTCGCAGCGCGCTTGCGGACGCCGGGATGGACGCGCGTCAGGCCAAGCTGCGCGCCAAGCAGATCTGGCATTGGCTCTACAACCGCGGCGCGACCGCGTTTGCGCAGATGACCGACATCGCCAAGGCGCAGCATCCCTGGCTCGCCGAGCGTTTCGTGATCGGGCGGCCGGAGGTGGTCGAGGCGCAGGTGTCGAGCGACGGCACGCGCAAGTGGCTGCTGCGCTCCCCCGACGGGCAGGATTACGAGGCGGTGTTCATCCCCGACGCGGATCGGGGCACCTTGTGCGTGTCGAGCCAGGTCGGGTGCACGCTCAACTGCACTTTCTGCCATACCGGCACGATGCGGCTGGTGCGAAACCTGACCGCGGGCGAGATCGGCGGTCAGGTGATGCTGGCGCGCGACGCGCTCGGCGAATGGCCGTCGCAGCCCGAGGGGCGGATGCTCACC
>SXHP01000035.1 GCA_005773165.1 Sphingomonadales bacterium
GCCCGAGCCGGAATTTCCCTGGACGAGGAGGCGGGTGGCGAGGAGTTCCTCCAGGTCCATCGCCACGGGGCTGCCGCGGTCGTCGAGGCCCAGGTCTACGCTAACGGTCATGATCGCGGCCCGTTTGGCCTACCCGGGCGACCGGCGAAAGCCCCCTGTTGGCGAAACCGGGCGAGCGGGGCTAAGGCGTCACCATCATCCTACGAGGCACCGATGGCAGGCCATTCCAAGTTCAAGAACATCATGCACAGGAAGGGCGCGCAGGACAAGAAGCGCTCCAACCTGTTCTCCAAGCTTTCCCGCGAGATCACGGTGGCGGCGAAGATGGGGATGCCCGATCCCGACATGAATCCGCGGCTGCGCGTCGCGATCAACGCCGCCAAGGCGCAGTCGATGCCCAAGGACAACATCCAGCGCTCGATCGACAAGGCGAGCCGCGGCGACGCCGAGAATTACGAGGAGATCCGTTACGAGGGGTTCGGCCCCGGCGGGGTCAGCCTGATCATCGAGGCGCTCACCGACAACCGCAATCGCACCGCCACGAACGTGCGCACCGCGGTGTCGAAGAACGGCGGCAATCTGGGCGCAAGCGGATCGGTCAGCCACGCCTTCGACCGCGTCGGCCTGATCAACTACCCGGCAAGCGCTGGCGACGCCGACACAGTGTTCGAGGCGGCGCTGGAGGCCGGGGCGGAGGACGTCACCTCTTCCGACGAAGGCCACGAGATCTGGACCGCGGTCGCCGACCTCCACGAAGTGACCAAGGCGCTGGAGCCCGTCCTCGGCGCGGCGGAAGGCGCGAAGCTCGCCTGGCGCCCGCAGACCATCGTGTCGCTGGAGGAGGGCGACGCCGCGACCCTGTTCAAGCTGATCGACACGCTCGACGACGACGACGACGTGCAGACGGTGTGGGGCAATTACGAGGTCTCGGACGCGGTGATGGAGCGGTTGGGGTAAATTTGATTCACGCGAAGGCGCGAAGGCGCGAAGAGATTGGTTCACGCGGAGGCGCGGAGACGCGGAGGTGGCTCGCTTGCGGCGAGCTCGTCCGCGCTAGCGGACCTTCAATCCTGTGGCGGACGACAAGCGAGAAGGTCTCGCTGACGCGAGACGGTGGCACCAAGCATAACACCTCCGCGTCTCTGCGCCTCTGCGCGAACAAAACTTCTACCTTCTTCGCGCCTTCGCGCCTTCGCGTGAACAAATGATCGTTCTCGGCCTCGACCCAGGCCTCGGCACCACCGGCTGGGGCGTCATTCGCGCCGACGGCAATCGGCTCAGCCACATCGCCAACGGCCGCATGAAGACCGACACCGCCGCCCCGCTGGCGAGCCGCCTCGCCCACCTCGACACGATGCTCGCGGCCCTGCTGGCCGATCACGCGCCGCAAGCCGCCGCGGTGGAGGAGGTGTTCGTCAACACCAACCCCCAATCCACCCTGAAGCTCGCCCATGCCCGCGGTGTCGCGCTGCTCGCGGTCGCGCGCGTCGGGATCGACCCTGGCGAATACGCCGCCCGCCTCGTCAAGAAGGCGGTCGTCGGCACCGGATCGGCGGAAAAGGCGCAGGTCCACGCCATGATCGCCCGCTTGCTACCGGGCACGAGGATCGCCGGCCCTGACGCCGCCGACGCGCTCGCGGTCGCGATCTGCCACGCCCACCACCTCGCCAGCGCGCGGGTGCGGGGCTGATTTCGCTTTCCTACGCCGGACCGTTCCGACTAGCGTCGGGCCCATGCGCGACGCCCTGACCTCTATTGCTTCGTCCGGCCGGGCGATGGGTGAAACGAGTGCGATTTCGCCTCTCCTTAGCCTCTCCTTCCGATCGCCGTCCCAATGATCGCGCATCTGAAAGGCCGCCTGGATTCGACCGGCGTCGACCATGCGGTGATCGACGTCGGCGGGGTCGGCTATCTGGTCGGCGCGTCGTCGAAGACGCTTGCCGCGCTCGGGAGCGTGGGCGAGGCGGCGATGCTCCACACCGAGATGCTGGTCGCCGAGGATTCGATCCGCCTCGTCGGCTTCGCGCACGCCAGCGAACGCGACTGGTTCCGCCTGCTCACCGGGGTGCAGGGCGTCGGCGCGCGCGTCGCGCTCGCGATCCTCTCGACCCTCGACCCCGCCGACCTCTCCCGCGCGGTTGCCGCGCAGGATAAGGCGACCGTCGCCCGCGCCAACGGCGTCGGCCCCAAGCTCGCCGCGCGCATCGTACTGGAACTCAAGGACCGCATCGGCGGTGTCGCGCTCGGCCCCGCCGCCGCGGCGCAAGTCGCGCCGTCCGGCGCAGGCGCGGACGCGGTGTCCGCCCTCCTCAACCTCGGCTTCCGCCCCGCGGAGGCGAGCGCCGCAGTGGCGGCGGCGGAGGAGGAGTTGGGCGCGGCCGCGACGCTCGATGCGCTGGTGCGGCTGGCGCTGCGCAAGGCGGCGAAGTAGGATGGCGTCCACAGCGAGACGGAGCGAAACGGAGATGGTCGACATGGGAACGCTGGTCGGCACGTTTCACCGGTTCGGGCTCGTCGGACCGCCATATGAAGTGCTCGGTCCCGCTGCGCCCGGCACGGCAGGCGAGCCGCGCATGCGCATCCGGCTGCTCGAATCCGGCGAAGAGACCGATTACGCGCTCGCGCAGCTCCTGCTCGATCCGAGCGAGGATTGATGTTCGCGATCGGCTTCGACCTCATCGTCCGTCATACCGAGGCTAACCACCCGAGCAGCGTCAGCCAGGCCTACGCCGACATCGGCGCGGTGCTGAACCGCTTCGGCTTCACACGGGTGCAGGGCAGCGTCTACGTCTCGCAGGACGACAGCCTCGTCAACGTGACGCTCGCGATGAACGCGCTCAAGGCGCTGCCGTGGTTCCCGGCCTGCGTCCGAGACATCCGCGCGTTCAAGGTCGAGCATTGGAGCGACTTCACCAATTTCATGAAGAGCTGAACATTGGCCTCGGTTCTCAACATGACACGTGGTCATATCGCCCGGACGGCGATCACCGCCGCGCCGGTGATATTGCTTCTCGAGATGGGGTCGACCGCGCGACACCTGGATGTTGAGAACATACCTTCCCTGATCTTTGCCTCGCTTGTGATGACCATCCCCACTTGGATCGGAACAATCATCAGCGCGTATGCCCGCTCCTCAAGCGTACGAGGTATAGCGACCATCGCTACTGGTGTGACATTCCTCCTTTCGCTTTGGGTGGTTTACGACATTACCACTTCCGATTCATCGACCGCCGGTATCGGCTTCGTCTTCTTTCCGGTTATCGCCAGCATCATCCTTGGCGTTGTGATCGGCATAGGGGCTTGCCTGGCTTACCTTGACGACAAGCGCTGGTCGTGACCGACGACCGCCTCCTCACCCCCGCGCGCCGCGCCGAAGACGTCGACGCCGCGCTCAGGCCCAAGTCGCTCGACGAGTTCGTCGGGCAGAAGGCGGCGCGCGAGAACCTGCGCGTGTTCGTTCAGGCGGCGCGGGCGCGCGGCGAGGCGCTCGATCACGTCCTGCTGTTCGGGCCCCCCGGGCTCGGCAAGAC
>SXHP01000287.1 GCA_005773165.1 Sphingomonadales bacterium
CGTCTACGATCCCGACGGCAGCTTCCCCGCCAGAGCCAACGGCGAGAGCATCGTCTGGCAGCGCCTCCAGTCGGCGCATTGGGAGCAGCTCCTCCGCGACCACATCGACACGCACGCGCGGGTGACCGACAGCAAATGGTCACGCGGCATCCTCGACGACTGGGACCGCACCGCGGGCGACTTCTGGCAGGTGGTGCCCAAGGAGATGCTGACCCGTCTCGCCCACCCGCTCGACGATGCGGCGGAGCTGATCGCGGCGGAGTAGCAGCTTCGATCCTCCTCACCGGGGAGGGGGGGAGGATCGATTGCGCCCGCCCGCGCATTCCGCTGTCCTACAACCCGCCGTCTATGCAATCTGGCGAGCGACTTGGGGGACAAGCTCCAACGCTCTTTCTCATCCGTGCAGCAGCAAGCGGGGTAAAGGCGTCGCCCAAGCACCAACCGTCACCCCGGCCCCCTCGACGAAGCTCGGGACAGGCTTGTGCCGGGGTCTAGGGTTTAGTCTGGGCACCGGTCCTAGAACGCAGGGGTCATCGCTGGCGCCACGCTGGACCCCGGGACAGGGCCGGGATGATGAGTTCGCGTGATCCTGCGAGCGGACAAATGCACGCGACTTGCGGCAACTTCGACAACTTCGCGCCGCCGACCGCTCCGGGGACAACCTGTGCAGGATGCGACTCTTAAGTGACCTTTCGCCTCACCCCAGCGCCGAGCGGATGTCCGTCGCTGCGAAATCCTCGCCCTTGTACAGCAGCGGGCACCCCGCGACCTTCGCCACCGCATAGGCCATGCAGTCGCCGAAGTTGAGCGATGCTCGGTGTCGCCCCTTGCCATATCGATGGAACGCCGTCGTGGCCGCGGACAGGTGCAGCTCGTCGAAGGCGATCACGCGCGCGCCTTCGGGTACGAAAAGGGCCAAGGACTGCTCGATATCGGCCCCGCCGAACCGACCAATCGCGACCATCTTGACTTCGAGCAATGTCGGAGCGCCCACGATGATCGCCGGTGCGGCCGCGATCACCGCTTGAAAGGCCGAGCCCTCGTCTTCTTTCCGGAGAATGGCGATCAGGGCCGAACTGTCGAGCGCGATCACGTCGGGAGGCCATGCTCGTCATAACCGATGATCTCGTCGGGCGTGCGATCGTCCAGTATCGGCAGATGCGCGATCATCGCGTGCGCCCGCCGCACCCGATCCATGTACGACTCCCGCGGCGCGACCGAACGTTTGCGCTCCAGCTTCTCCAGAACAGCCTGCCCGATCGCTTCGGTGAGCGAGACGTTGTCGTCCAGAGCAAGCTCGCGAATGGCGCGCTCATATGCGTCGTGCTTGATGCTGATGCCCATACCCAAGCCTTCTAGAAAGTCGCTCTCATATTTCTAGAACGGCGATCCGCCCCGCGCAAGTCTCGCGCAACCTCCGTCACCTTCGCCGCCGCATTAACGCCCAACCCGCGCCGGTGAACACCAGCAGCGCGGGCCAGCCCCCGTCGGTCACCCACAAATACCCCACGCCCAGCACAGCGACGACCCCAAGCACCGCCACGGTCGCCGCCCAGCTCGCCTCGCGCGCCAGCAGCCACGCCCCGAGCGCCAGGCTCGCCACCGCATTCCCCGCCAGCCACAGATACGACCACCAGGCCCCGATCGACCCCGCGCCGATTGGATCGAGTCGGGGCCACTTCACCGTCGCGAACCCGCGCATGCCGTTGGGAAAGCAGTCCGCCGACAGGTGCAGCCCGACGCCGAGCGCCACCCCCGCCGCGACCGGCCGCCACCTCGGGCTTGCCGCCACGATCGCGGGCAGCAGGATGCTATGCGTCAGCCCGCTGCGATGCCCGATCCCGAGCAGCAGATCGAGGTCGGGCAGCGTCGTGCCGCCAAGCGCCGCGACCGGCACCGCGGCCAGCGCCGCGGGCGGCCAGCGCTTCGCCGCCCATGTCAGCAGCGCGGCGATCAGCACAAACAGCAGCGCGTCCATCGCCGCCGCTTGTGGCCGACGCGCGCGCAAGCGGGAAGGCCGAAGCGGAATGCACATGCATTTCGCCTCTCCTTAGCCTCTCCTTCCAGCCGCCCGATTGGCCCCGGACGGGATTTCTGCTAACGGTCGCAACAGGTTCCGCTTGCCTGAAAGGTTCGCCATGCGCGCCGCGATCGTCTCCGCCCCGCTCTTCCTGGCCTCGCTTCTCGCCGCCGCTCCCGCGCTCGCGCAGGAACGCCCGCGGGTGACCTCTGCGGACGCCGCCCGCGCGCTCCAGAACCCGCTCGTGCAGGAAGGCGCGGCGCTTGCGATCGTCCGGCTCGCCGACATCCTGCTCGACACCCGCGTCGGCCCGCTCGCGACGCTCGCCGATCCCAGCGTGCCGCCGACCGCGACGCTGGGCGATCTCCAGCGCCGCGACGATCCCGAGTTCGAGGCCCGCCTCCACCGCGACGCCCGCCGCGCGGTCCGCACCGTGGGGGCGGTCGCGGGCGGCGCGGTCGCCACAGGCGTGGAGCTGCGCCGCACCGCCGACCGGCTCGAGGCCGCGCTCGGCCCGCTGATCGGCGCGCTCGGCGAATAGCGGCTGGACGGGGAGCCCACGCCGGGTAAGTGTCCGGCATCATGTGGCAGCTCTACCAATTCCCGCTTTGTCCTTTCAGCCGCAAGGTCCGGCTGCTGCTCGGGGAAAAGGGCGTCGGCTACGAGCTGGTCCGCGAATCGCCCTGGACCCGGCGCGACGAGTTTCTCGACATGAACCCGTCGGGACAGACCCCGGTGATGGTCGACGCGACCCGCGCGGGCGGGCAGCCCCTGATCGATTCGATGGCGATCTGCGAATATTTCGAGGAGACGGTCGAAAAGGCCGCGATGATCAACGGCACCGCCGCCAACCGCGCGGAGATCCGGCGGCTGGTCACCTGGTTCGACACCCACTTCTACCGCGACGTCACCGGCCCCCTGCTCCACGAACGTATGGTCAAGCGCGTCGCCGAGCGCCAGGCCCCCGACGCGAGGGCCTTGCGCGAAGCGATGAAGGCCGCAGTCGGGCACCTCGACTATACCGACTATCTGCTCGATCACCGCAACTGGCTCGGCGGCGCGACGATGAGCCTCGCCGATCTGGCGGCCGCCGCGCAGATCTCGGTCACCGACTATCTCGGCGGCATCGACTGGAAGGGCCACGAACAAACCGCCCGCTGGTACCGCGGCCTGAAAAGCCGCCCGAGCTTCCGCCCGCTGCTGTCCGAGCGGATGGAGCTGGTCTCGCCGCCTCAACACTACGATAACGTGGATTTCTGATCTTCTGATCCTCCCCGGCACGGGGAGGATCAAAACGAACGCGGCCCCGGCGGTTCGCACCGCCGAGGCCTTGTTCGCCACCCCGCTTGTTGTGCGAGCGGGGTGGACCCGCCCTGATCCGGCGCCCTTTGGGGGGCGGCGCCGGACCCGAAGCGATACGCTTTACTCGGGTACGCTTACTGGAGCAGCTTGAGCACGCTCTGCTGTCTCTGATTGGCCTGGGCCAGCATCGCGGTGGATGCCTGGCTCAGGATCTGGGCCTTGGCGAGGTTGGTCGACTCCGCCGAGAAGTCCGCGTCCTCGATCCGGCTGCGCGCGTCGGCGAGGTTGGTCGAGGTGGTGGTCAGGTTGTTGACGGTCACCTCCAGCCGGTTCTGGATGGCGCCGAGATCGCCGCGAGCGGCCGACACCTGGTCGAGCGCGGCGTCGATCTTGGCCATCGCCTTGGACGCGTCGTCCTGCGTCGCGATCGACAGGTTGGCGCCGCCGACGCCTGCGGAAGCGGTGCCGCCCTGGGTCGCCAGACCCAGCTCGTCTGCGTCCGCGCCTTCGATGCGGATCGGCGATCCGTCGACGCTCGCCAGCGTGATCTTGCCGACCGCGGTGCCGGTGCCCGACAGCGGCGTTCCGGTGGTGTTGGCGGTGACGACGTTGGCGCCCGATTCAGAGGTGAGGACCAGCTTGCCGCCCTCGCCCGCGGTCGCCTTGACGCCCGATGCGCCGGCCGCCGTGTTGATCGCGCCGATCAGCCCCTCCAGCGTCATGTTGGCCGTGACAGCGACCGCTTGCCCCGCGACCGTGATCGCGCCGGCGGTGCCCGACGGGGAGTAGGTGTACTCGGCCACGGTCTTGGCCGTCGCCACCACGCCGGTCTCGGACGACTTGGCGTTGATCGCCGCCGCCTTGCTCGCGGCGGTCGCGTCGGTCGACGCGCCGATCGCGACGCCGTTGATCGAGGCCTTCATCGAGGCCGAGAAGACGTTGGTCGTGACGGTCGTGCCGTTGACGCCCTTGCCGTCGGTCGAGGTGGCGTTAAGCCCCATTCCCTGCAGCTCGGCCGCGGTTCCCGTACCGCCGATCTTCAGCGCGCTGCCGTCCACCGTCTCCAGCGCGACATAGCCGCCGAAGACGTCGCCCGCGGTGAAGCCCGCCTTGGCCGCGCCGCCGTTGGCGCCCGTCTCGATCGTGATCGCCGCACCGGTGTTGTTGGTGAGGTTGATCTTGCCGTCCTTCAACGACGCCGTGACCCCCGCCACGTCGCGGTTGATGTTGGCGACGAGCTCTTCGACCGAATTGGCCGCGCCGACATTGTAGTCGGTACCGCCCACGTCGATCACGACGTCGTTCGCGGCCCAGGTCGTGCCGGTCGGCGTGTTGCCGGTCACGTCGTTGTACGCGGTCGCCTTGACGCCGGTGGCGGCGGTGTTGGCGTTGATCTTGTCGGCCAGCCCCTTGGCGCCGTCAGCGGCGGCGGCGTCGGTGTTGTCCTTGAAGGCCGACACGCCGTTGAAGGTGAGGTCGCCCTTGTCGTCGGGACCGCTGGTCGCCGACACCCGGCCGGTGACCACCTGGCCGCCGGCGCCGGTTCCCGTCAGGCCCAGCGACGACGTGGACACGCTCGCCATGTCCAGGCTGATCTGGTCGCCCGAGTTGATCCCGGTCTGCAGCTTGATGCCCTTGGTCGAACCGTCGAGCAGGTTCAGCCCGTTGAAGTTGGTCGTCTTGGAGATGTCGTTGATCTGCGCGAGCAGCTGGTTCGTCTCCGCCTGC
>SXHP01000288.1 GCA_005773165.1 Sphingomonadales bacterium
GATCTGGGTCTCGCCGGGCCCGCCGAGAAACCCCAAGCCCCCGCGCTGGCGTTCCAGGTGGGTCCAGCTGCGGACCAGCCGCCCGGCCTGATAGTCGAGGTGCGCCAGCTCGACCTGCAGCCGGCCCTCGGCGCTCGCAGCGCGCTCGCCGATGATCTACAGGATCAGACAGGTGCGGTCGATCACCTTCGCGCCAAGCGCGGTCTCCAGGTTGCGCTGCTGGATCGGCGTCAGCGCCGCATCGAAGATCGCGAGCTGCGCGTCCTCCATCCGGATCACCTGTGCGACCTGCTCCGCCTGTCCGCTGCCGATGAGGGTCGCCGCGCGAGGCTCTCGAACCTTCAACGCGACACGATCGACCACCTCCACGCCGATCGCCGCGGCGAGCCCGGCGGTTTCCGCCAGCCGTGCGTCCGCGTCGCGCGACGAGTCGCCGCGGTCGGGCAACACCACGATCGCCCGCGCGCCGCGGGCGAACTCGTCCCGGTCACGATTGAAGCCGGTGCTCAATCCTCTGCCGATCCGGACTGTTCCTCGGCCAGGTTGAGCGCCTGCGCCGGCTGAACGGTCGATACAGCATGCTTGTAGACCAGCTGCGCCATGCCTTCGCGCTGCAGCACCATGCAGAACAGGTCGAACCCCGCAATCTGGCCCTGTAGCATCACGCCGTTGACCAGGAACATGGTGACGCTTGTCTCGGACTTGCGCACCGCATTGAGGAAGATCTCCTGCAACAACGGCTGCTTGCGCTGCGCTTCGCCGACAGCGTCCACCAACGCGGCTACGTCCATCGGTCCGGCGGGCATGATCGTGGAGATCGCATGCTTGTAGATCCTCTGCGATTGACCGTCGCGCCGGAGCAGGACCGAGAAGTTATCGAACCAGGTGACGATGCCCTTGAGCTTCTCGCCCTTCACGAGAAACATCGTCACCGGCGTCTTGGAGCGGCGGAGCGAGTTGAGAAAGAGGTCCTGGAGAGACCCTTGTTTTTCGGCCATTCAGTCGGGCCCTTTCTTATTGGCGAGGCGGTGCCCCGCGGTTGCGCCGTTTCGCGGCGTCGGATCGCCCCAAGGGGGCTACGGTTATCTATGGACGGCGAACCCGCCAGTAAAGGTCAGTCGTCGCGGGTTTCGGTGATCCCGAGCAGCTTCAGCTTCCGGTGCAGCGCCGAACGCTCCATCCCGATGAAACTCGCCGTCCGCGAGATGTTGCCCGAGAAGCGCCGGATCTGCACCCGCAGATACTCGCGCTCGAACGTTTCGCGCGCTTCGCGCAAGGGTGCGCCCATGATCGCGGTCGCGCCTGCGCCGCCTATCTCGCCCTGATCGCCCAGCACCTCGGCGGGGAGCAGGTCCAGGTCAATGCTGCCGATCCGATCGCCGGGCGCCAGGATGATCGTCCGCTCGACGACGTTGCGCAACTGGCGGACGTTGCCCGGCCAGTCGTAGGATTGCAGCGCAACCATCGCGTCCGGCGCGACTTCCGGCGTCGGCACCCGGCGCTCCGCGGCATAATGGGCGACGAAGTGCTGGATCAGCGCAGGAATGTCCTCGCGACGCTCGCTGAGCGACGGGATCAACACCGGCACGACGTTCAGGCGATAGTACAGATCCTCACGGAACCGCCCGCCTGCAATCTCCTCGATCAGCTCGCGTGCCGTGGCCGAAACCACACGCACGTCGACGCGAACGACGCGGGTGCCCCCTACCCGCGTGAAGCTCTGGTCCGTCAGCACGCGCAGGATGCGCGCCTGGGTCGCGATCGGCAGGTCGGCGATCTCGTCCCGGACCAGCGTGCCGCCGTGCGCCTGTTCGAGCAGCCCCGGGCGGACCAGGTCGCCGCCCTCCTCCACCCCGAACAACTCCTCGTCCACCCGCTCGGGGGTCATGCGCGCCGCGCTGACGATTACGAAGGGCGCGTCGGCGCGGTTGCTCCAACCGTGTAGCAGCCGCGCCGCCACTTCCTTGCCCACTCCCGCAGGGCCGACGATCAGCACCCGGCTGCCGGTGCCCGCGACACGTTTCAGGGTCGCGCGGACGTTGTTGATCGCTCCCGAACTGCCGGTGAGGTCGGTCTCGCGTCCGGCCGCGGCGCGCAACGTCGCGACTTCGCGGCGCAGGCGCTCGGTTTCGGTCGCGCGCGACACCATCAGCAACAGCCGCTCCGCCTCGAACGGCTTTTCGATGAAGTCGGCCGCGCCACGCCGGATCGCGGCGACCGCGGGGTCGAGATTGCCGGGGCCCGAGATCACCAGAACGGGGATCGACGGATCGCGGCGCTTGATCTCGTCGAGCAGGTCGAGCCCGTCGAGCCTCGACCCCTGCAGCCAGACATCGAGCAGCACCAGCGACGGCCGGCGCGCGGCGATCGCCTCAAGAGCCGAATCGCTGTCCGCCGCCGAACGGGTGCCGTAGCCCTCGTCCTCTAGCACGCCCGCGACGATTTCGCGGATGTCGAGTTCGTCGTCGACGACGAGAATGTCGAGGGGCATGTCAGGTCACATCCGGTTACGGGTAAGATGGGCGAGCCGGTCGCCGGCCGTCTGATCGGTCGAGGCTTCATCCTCGTCGCAAGCTGCGAGCAGCCCGGTGTCGAACGTCATGGTCACGATCGTCCCGCCGCCGGGGCGATCGGCGAACGCGATCGTTCCGAAATGCTCCTCGACGATCTTCTTGACGATCGCGAGGCCCAGCCCCGTGCCGCGCGCGCGCGTCGTCATGTACGGTTCGATGATGCGGTCGCGTTCGGCGGGCAAGCCGACGCCGGTGTCGGCGACCGTGACCGTGGCGAAACGCGTCCCCTCTCCTCCCAGCGTCATAATGACGCTGCCGCTCCCCTCACCTTTCGCTTCAATCGCTTCAACCGCATTCTTGACGATGTTGGTGAGCGCCTGCCCCATCTGGCGGCGATCCATGACCACCGTGTCCGGCACCTCCTCCTCGACCAGCGAAAAGCTGATGGCCGGATGCGCGACCTCGTGGAGGAACAGCGCCTGCCGCGCCACGTCGACCAAAGATTCCTGCCGGAACACCGGTTTCGGCATCCGGGCGAAAGAGGAGAATTCATCGACCATCCGGCGCAGGTCGCCGACCTGGCGGACGATCGTTTCCGTCAGCCGCGCGAACGTGGTGTCCTCCGCATCGATCTTGCTCCCGTAACGGCGCTGGAGCCGCTCGGCCGCGAGTTGGATGGGCGTGAGCGGATTCTTGATCTCGTGCTCGATGCGACGCGCCACGTCCGACCAGGCGGCGCGACGCTGATCCAGCAGCTGCTGGGTGATGTCATCGAACGTCAGGATCGGCCCCGCCGCGTCGCGGACGATCCGGACCGCCAGCGTCCGCGTCTCGCCCTGCGCGCCCTTGACCTGCACGATCGCTTCGCGCCCGGCGGTATCCAGCAGTTCGTCGAGTTCGGGCGCGACCTCCCCCAGCTTGCGCCCGGCCAGCCCCTTGTCTCCAGCACCCAGCAGGGCCGTGGCGGACGTGTTGGCGATGCGGATCGTCCGGTCGACGCCAGTGGCGATCACCCCGGCAGAGACCCCGGCCATCACCGCCTCGATCAGCGCCCGCCGCGCGTCGAGCTGGTCGTTGGCCGAGACAAGCGCGGTGTTCTGCTCCTGCAGGCGAGCGGTCATGCGATTGAACGCGTTCGACAGAGTGCCGACTTCGTCCCGCTCAGGCGTTTGCGGAACCCTGGCGGTCAGGTCGCCCCCCTCCACCCGACGCGCCGCATCGACGAGCTGGGCCACGGGGCGAACCAGGCGATCCGCGACCGCAAGCGCGATCCATGTCGCAAACGCCACGATGAGCAAGGAGACGAGCAGAAGCGCTGCATTGAAGAGCAGCTGGAGCGAGCGTGCCCGCGCGAGCAGCGCGCGATAGTCGGCCTGCGCAGCCCGGGCCCGCTGCGTCGGGATCGTCATCTCGCCCGTGTTCAGCGCGGTGCGGGCCGCATAAAGGTACGTGTCGGTGGTCCTCGGCAAAGGAACGAACGTCTGGATGCGATCGCCCGTCACGATCACCACGCTTCGCTGCCGGCTCTTCAGCTGAGAGGAGATGCTCGGGGTGACGAAGCGCTCGAAATCGACTTCGTACGGATTGACGACGGCCAGCGTCTGCACCTCGCCGCTCGGAGCGAGCCTGAACAGCGCGCCTTCGCTCAAGCTGCGATAATAAACCTGACGGCCGAAATAGTCGGCGAACTGGCGGTCTATAGGCGCTTGCTGGAGATAATTGGCGAGGTCGTCGGCCATCGTGACGGTGGCTTCCTCCCACCGCTGCAGGATCAGATTGTAGGAGGTCTGCGTAAGCTCCGCCGCATTGTCGAACATGCCGCGCGCACGGTCCGAATACCAGAACTGCACCCCGAACTGGAACAACAGCGACGCCGATATGGTCACGAGCAGCATCGGCATGGCCGCCATCACGGAAAAGATCGCGACAAGGCGGACATGGAGTTGGCCGTTGCCGCCGATGGGCGAGCGCCGCGCGCGGCGTTTGGCGATTCTGCGGCCCAGAAGCATGATCAGCACGCTGCCGGTCAGCAGATTGCCCAGCAGCACCACCGTCACCAGCGACGATGCGAGCAGCGGACGGCGCGGGTCGGCGCCGGCGATCGCGAAATAGCTCCCGATGGCTACCGCCACCGCCACGGCAAGCACCGCCACCTCGACCGCGGGGGTCACCGAGGGCCGGTCCCGCAGCGTGGGTTGAGTATCGGACATCGCGGAGGCGAGCATTACCCGTCGCGATACATGGTCCGGTGTTGCATGGAAACCACATAATCGCGCGTGACCGCACTTGACTCAGCGCGGTCCCGTCTCCGGCCGCGCTTCGATTCCCAGAGTGTCCAGCCGCTTGCGAAGGGTGTTGCGGTTGATCCCCAAAGCGCGCGCTGCGCGGAGCTGGTTATGGCCGTGCCGCGCAAGCATGATCTCGATCAGCGGGCGCTCCACCTCGCCGATGACGTGCTCGTACAGCGACCCGTCGTCGAGCGCCGCGGGGCGCTCGCGCGCAATCCGGTCGATCAGCGCGCGCACCGCCGCTTCGATGTCCGGATCGGCGGCGGCGATCGCAGGCGGGGCTGCTCCCACCATAGCCCGGATCGCGTCTCCGTCGATCACCTCGTCGCGCGCCAACACCGCCAGTCGGCGCATCAGATTTTCGAGCTCGCGGACGTTGCCGGGCCAGACATGCGCCTCCAGCGCCGCCAGCGCGTCCGCCGCGAGACGGCGGTGCGGCAGCCCTTGTTCCGCGGCGCGATCCAGAAAATGATGGGCGAGCAGCGCAATGTCGGGTCCCCGCTCGCGCAGCGCAGGAAGCGCGATCGGGACGACGTTAAGGCGGTAGAACAGATCCTCGCGGCACAGCCCGGCGGTGACCTGCGTCGCCAGCGCACGGTTGGTTGCGGCGACGATGCGGACGTCTGCGCGGATCGTGCGCGCGCCGCCAACAGTGGTGAACTCCCCCGTTTGCTGGACTCGCAGCAGCCGGGTCTGCGCCTCCATC
>SXHP01000036.1 GCA_005773165.1 Sphingomonadales bacterium
AAAGGGGCCTCAAGTGAGGACATCAAAAAGGCGTACAGAAGTTTGGCACGAAAGTATCACCCAGACAAGGCGAGAGACGAAAAGAAAAGGGAGGAAAACGCCGTCAAGATCGTCAAGATCAACAGGGCGTATGAAGTGTTGAGCGATCCAACAAAACGCCGCGTCTACGACAGGTTTGGAGCCGAAACATTCGTCTTGCTTGAGAAAGAAAGTCCGACCTGTGTCAACAGTCTCCTCATCTCGACTTCATATCGATTCATATCCTCGATCTCTGTCTTTTTCTTCCTCTGCATCTCCTTCCTCCTCATCGACATGAACACGCCGGGCGTCGAGGTCCGCCCGATCACCCTGCTCGACGGCGAGGCGGAGGTGAACGAGGTGTTCTTCACCGACGTCCGCGTGCCGATCGCCAACCTCGTAGGCGAGGAGAATCAGGGCTGGACCTACGCCAAATACCTGCTCACCTACGAACGCACCAACATCGCAGGGGTAGGCTTCTCGGTCGCCGCGTTCGAGCGGCTGCGCGACATCGCGAACCAGCAGAACAAGGCCGCCGATCCCTTGTTCGCCGCGCGCGTGGCCCGCGTCGAGATCGACCTCGCCAACATGCAGACCACCAACCTCCGCGTTCTCGCCTCGGTCGCAGGGGGCGGCGTGCCCGGCGCCGAAAGCTCGATGCTCAAGATCAAGGGCACCGAGATCCGCCAGGAGATCACGTCGCTCACCTGCCGCGCGTTCGGCCCCTATGCCGCGCCCTATATCCCGCAAGCGCTCGAGGCCGGGTGGAACGGCGAGCCCGTCGGCCCGCCCGATGCGCTGACCGCCGCGCCCGGCTATTTCAATAATCGCAAGCTCTCCATCTTCGGCGGGTCCAACGAGATCCAGAAGAACATCATCTCCAAGGCGATCCTGGGCCTATGAACTTCGAACATACCGACGACCGCCGCATGCTGGCGGACACGCTCGCGCGCGCGCTTGGCGACACCTACGGCATCGAGACGCGCAACCACGCCGCGTACGGCGAGCAGGGCCACGACCCCGCCGCGTGGAGACAGCTCGCCGAGCTCGGCGTCATCGGCGCGTTGTTCGACGAGGCGTCGGGCGGGTTCGGCGGCGGCGGGTTCGACATCACCGTCGTGTTCGAGGCCCTCGGCCGCGCGCTGTCGGTCGAGCCGATGCTCGGCGCGCTCATGGCGGGCCGCGCGCTCGCCGCTGCGGGCGGGCAGGACGAACTGCTGGGGAGCATCATATCCGGCGAGACGATCGCCGCCTTCGCCGACGACGACGCCGTTACCCCCGTCACCGCCGCGCAAGACGGCGACGCCTGGCGGCTCACCGGGACCAAGGCGGTCGTCCGGCACGCGGGCGCAGCGCAGGTCTTCGTCGTCACCGCAGGCGACGCGGTGTTCCTCGCACAAGCGGAGAACGCATCCATCCGTTCCTACAACCTCATCGACGGCGGCGCGGCGGGCGAAGTCACCTTCGCGAACGCCCCCGCCGCCCGCCTGGGCGGCGCATCGGTGCGCGACACCGCGGTTCAGGCGGGCCTGCTCGCGCTCTGCGCCGAGAGCATCGGCGCGATGGAATATGTCAAGGAAGCGACGCTCGGCTATCTCCGCGACCGCAAGCAGTTCGGCGTCCCCATCGGCAAGTTCCAGGCGCTCCAGCACCGCATGGCGACCGTCCTGCTCGAAATCGAACAGGCCCGCTCCGCCGTCATCAACGCCGCCTACGCCTTCGACCGCGAGGATGCGCACCTCCGCGCGCGGGCGCTCCACGCCGCCAAATACACGATCGGCCGCACCGGCGCGCTGGTCGCCGAGGAATCGGTCCAGATGCACGGCGGCATCGGCATGACCTGGGAGTACGCCGTGTCGCACTACGCCAAGCGGCTGGTGATGATCGACCACGAATTGGGCGATGAGGATCACCACCTGCAACGGTACATCGCTCTGGGTCGGTAAACCTCACCGCACAACCTTCGTCACCCCGGCCTTGTGCCGGGGTCCAGGGTTCAGCAAGCGACGCCCTCTCGCCTCTAACCGCATCGCCCGCCGCACGCTGGACCCCGGCACAAGGCCGGGGTGACGGAGAGGCCGGGGTGACGTCGGAGCCGCCAATTATCCGATAAAAGCTTGGCCCCCCGGTCCCGCCGCGCTATCCCTCGCCGAAAGCGGGGGGTGAATATGGGCTTGTCGACGATCGATATCGTGGTGGTGGCGGCGTACGCCGTCTTCATCTTCGTCCTGGCGCAATGGGTCAGCCGCGAGAAGGCCGGGCACCAGAAGGACACGTCCGACTATTTCCTCGCATCCAAATCGCTGCCCTGGTGGGCGATCGGCGCGTCGCTGATCGCGGCCAACATCTCCGCCGAACAGATCGTCGGCATGGCCGGGTCGGGCTACGCGATCGGCCTCGCGATCGCCTCCTACGAATGGATGGCGGCGCTGACCTTGCTGATCGTCGGCAAGTATTTCCTGCCGATCTTCCTCCGCAACGAAATCTACACCATGCCGCAGTTCCTGGAACAGCGGTACGGCCCCTCGATCCGCACGATCATGGCGCTGTTCTGGCTCGCGCTCTACATCTTCGTGAACCTGACCTCGATCATCTGGCTCGGCTCGATCGCGGTCAATCAAGTGGCCGGCGTCGACCAGAACATCGCGCTGTTCGCACTCGGCGCATTCGCCCTCCTCTACCAGATCAAGGGCGGGTTGAAGGCGGTCGCGCTCACCGACATCGTCCAGGTCACGCTGCTCGTCGCGGGCGGGCTGCTCGTCTCGGCGCTCACCCTGTCGGAGATCGGCGGCGACGCCGGCATCCTCGGCGGGTTCAGCCGCCTGACCCAGGAGGTGCCCGGCCACTTCGACATGATCCTCTCTCCCGACAATCCGCACTACAAGCAGCTCCCGGGCCTCGCGGTGCTGATCGGCGGCATGTGGATCGCGAACCTCTCCTATTGGGGGTTCAACCAGTACATCATCCAGCGCGCGCTCGCCGCCAAGAGCCTGCCGGAGGCGCAGAAGGGCATCGTCTTCGCCGCCTTCCTCAAGCTGCTCATGCCGCTGGTCATCGTCGTCCCCGGCATCGCCGCGGTCGTCCTCGCGCCGGGGCTGGAGCGCCCCGATCAGGCCTATCCGACGATGCTGCGGCTGCTCCCCCCGGGGCTGCTCGGCCTCGTCTTCGCCGCGCTGATCGCCGCGATCGTCGCGTCGACCGCGTCCAAGATCAATTCGATCGCGACGATCTTCACCCTCGATCTCTACGCCAAGTACAAGGGCGTGCCGACCGCGGCCGAGGACGGCGAACCGGCGCGCGACGAACGCAAGCTCGTCTTCGTCGGCCGCGTCGCCGCCAGCGTCGCGATCCTCATCGCGATGCTCACCGCGCGGCCGCTGATCGGCCAGTCGGATCAGGCGTTCCAGTTCATCCAGGAGTTCTCAGGGTTTTTCACCCCCGGCATCACCGTCATCTTCCTGCTCGGGCTGTTCTGGAAGCGCGCCAACGAAGCGGGGGCGATCGCCGCGGCGGTCTCGTCGGTCGTCGTGTCGTTCCTGTTCTACCAGTTCCTGCCCGACTTTCCGTTCCTCAACCGGATGAGCGTGGTGTTCGCGATCTCGCTCGCGCTCGCGGTCGTCCTGTCGCTCACCGTCAACGCCCGCGCGAACAGCAACCTCATCACGATGCAGGGGGTCAGCTTCCGTACCACCGCGGGGTTCAACGCGGGCGGGGTCGCGGTGATCCTGATCCTGATCGCGCTCTACGCTACCTGGTGGTGACGCGGTGACGCGCTTCATCGCGGTCGACTGGGGCACCACCAACCGCCGCGCCTTCGTGATCGAGAACGGCGCGGTGGTCGCGACCGAACGCGACGACCGCGGCGCGTCGAGCGTCACGCAAGGCGATTACCCCGCCGAGGTCGAGGGGCTGCGCGCCCGCCTCGGCGACCTGCCGATGCTGCTCGCGGGCATGGTCGGCTCGACGATCGGCTGGCGCGACGCGGGCTACGCCGCAGCACCCGCCGGGCTGGAGGCGCTCGCGGCCAAGCTCCACCGCATCGACGAACGCACCGCGATCGTCCCCGGGCTGTGCTACCGCGACGGCGCTCACGCCGACGTGATGCGCGGCGAGGAAGTGCAGCTGCTCGGCGCGGTCGCCGCCGGCAGCGTCCCCGCCGACGCCCTGCTCTGCCAGCCCGGCACTCACTGCAAATGGGCGCGTGTGGAGGGGAACGAAGTCGCCAGCTTCACCACCGCGATGACCGGCGAGCTGTTCGCGCTGCTGCGCACCCACAGCATCCTCCGCCACCAGCTCGGCGGCGAGGTCGCTCCCGGCGACGCCTTCCTGTCCGGCGTCGGTGAGGGCGCGCGCCGCGACCTCGCCGCCAGCCTGTTCGCGATCCGCGCCCGCGCGGTGCTCGGCGGCGAAGCGGACGCGACCGCCTTCGCCAGCGGCCTCCTGATCGGCGCGGACGTCGCCGCCCGCATCGCGCCGGGCGAGACCGTCCACATCCTCGCCGATCCCGCGCTGGGCGCGCTCTACGGCGCCGCGATCGCCGCGCTCGGCGGCAGCTCCCGACTGGTCGACAGCCACGCCGCCTTTGTCGCCGGCATCACCCGCATCCAGGACCTCGCCCGATGACCCACCGCGCCGCCTTCGACGCCGCCTTCTTGTCGCTCCCCCTCGTCGCCATCCTCCGCGGCGTGAAGCCGGACGAGGTCGAGGGCGTAGGCGACGCGCTCGTCGCGGCGGGCTTCACGATCATCGAAGTCCCGATGAACTCCCCCGACCCCCTCGACAGCATCGCCCGCCTGGCGAAGCGCTTCGAGGGTCGCGCGGTCGTCGGCGCAGGCACCGTCCTCCACGTCGACCAGGTCGCGCAGGTGGAGGCCGCAGGCGGCACCCTCATCATCGCCCCCAACGCGAACACGCAGGTGATCGCGGCGGCGGCGCAGCGCGGCCTCGTCGTCATGCCCGGCATCGCCACCCCCACCGAAGCCTTCGCCGCGTTGGAGGCGGGCGCCGCCGCGTTGAAGCTCTTTCCCGCCGAAGCCGCGAGCCCGGCGGTCCTCAAGGCGATGCGCGCCGTCCTGCCGAAGGACACCCGCGTGCTTCCGGTCGGCGGCATCGTCCCCGACGTGCTCGCCGACTGGCGCAAGGCGGGCGCCGCGGGCTTCGGGCTGGGCTCCGCGCTCTATGCGCCGGGGATCAGCGCGGATGAGGTGGGTGCGCGGGCGGCGAAGTTCGTGGCGGCTTTGGCGACCGAACTACCGAGGTAATGTCCGCGGTTGGTCGATAGCGGACGCAAGCTCGATACTTGTTAAAGGATTGGTCTGCTACTTAGCCCTCTCCCGCTTGCGGGAGAGGGCTAGAAAGGGATCCGCTATTGGGTGGTCAGCTGCCGTTCCGGCGCTTCCCGACGGCCCGGCCTTGCCGTGACTCAACCGAAAATGGCCACCCCCTGCATCCCCTCCGCAACCAGCGCGCCGTCGG
>SXHP01000289.1 GCA_005773165.1 Sphingomonadales bacterium
CCTCGCCCGCGCGGTCGGCAAGGCCCAGGCGATGGAGATGTGCCTGACCGGCCGGATGATCGCCGCGGCAGAGGCCGAGCGCTGCGGCCTCGTCGCCCGCGTCGTCCCCGCGGACCAGCTCCTCGAGGACGCGATGAAGACCGCCGCGACGATCGCGGGCATGGCCCCGCTCGCGACGATCGCCAACAAGGAGATGGTCAACGCCGCCTTCGAGACCACGCTCGACTCAGGGATCCGCTTCGAACGCCGCCTGTTCCACGCGCTGTTCGGCACGCAGGACCAGAAGGAGGGCATGGCCGCCGTTGTCGACAAGCGGCCCGGCCAGTGGACGGGGCGCTGAATTCCTCCCCCGCAGGGGGAGGGGGACCAGCGAAGCTGGTGGAGGGGGCTTGCCACGAGCGATCCGCCTGCCGCACTCCCCCTCCACCACCGCTTCGCGGCGTTCCCCCTCCCCCGAGGGGGGAGGATTGAGAAGGAAGAACTATGGCGCGCGTCGGTTTCATTGGGCTCGGCAACATGGGCGGCGGGATGGTCGCGAACCTCGCTAGGGCGGGGCACGACGTCCGGGCGTTCGATCTCTCCGCAGACGCGCTCGCCAAGGCCGAAGCCGCGGGCTGCCTCGCGGCCGCGTCCGCCGCGGAGGCCGCGGACCGCGCTGAGGCGGTCGTCACCATGCTGCCCGCGGGAACCCATGTCGCACAGGTCTATGCCGACAGCGTCTTCGCCGCCGCGCCGCCGTCGGCGATCCTGATCGACTGTTCGACGATCGACGTCGCCACCGCGCGCCAGGTCGCCGAAGCAGCGCAGGCGAAGGGCCTGCTCGCGGTCGACGCCCCCGTTTCGGGCGGGATCGCGGCCGCGGCGGCGGGCACGCTCACCTTCATGGTCGGCGGCGACGAGCGCGCGTTCGAGCGCGCCGAGCCGTATCTCGCCGCGATGGGCAAGGCGGTGATTCATGCGGGCGGCGCGGGCGCGGGCCAGGCCGCCAAGATCTGCAACCACCTGATTCTGGGCGCGACGATGGTCGCGACCTGCGAAGCGTTCGCGCTCGCGGAGAAATTGGGGCTCGACGCAAAGGCCTTCTACGACATCGCCAGCGTCTCCTCGGGGCAGAGCTGGTCGATGACGAGCTACTGCCCCGTCCCCGGCGTCGGCCCGGAGACCCCGGCGGATCGCGACTACCAGGGCGGATTCGCCGCCGCGCTCATGCTGAAGGACCTCCGCCTCGCGGTCGCCGCCGCCGCCGACGCGGGCGCGCAGGTGCCGATGGGCGCAAAGGCGCGCGAGCTGTACGAGGCGATGGCCGATGCGGGCGAGGGCGGGCGCGATTTCTCCGCCATGCTGCCCTTTCTCAAGCGATAGGCGCGCGTCGCACCGGCGACTCGGTTCGTCGCACAGACGCCCCGCGGTGACATCTTGTTAACCGGACGGCGGCGACAAGGCGGCGTTCCCAGCAAGCAGGTGCCCATGTTCGACGATCGCGCGAGCCCCGACACGATTCGATCCGCCCGCGCCGACTATCGCGCGCGATCGGAGGCGCATGTGCGCAACTGCGTGCTGCTGGCGGTGGTCACTTCGGAGGACGTCGCCGCGAACCTGATCGATCAGGCGGTCGCGCTGCGCGCCGCCGCTGTCGAGCCCGAACTCGCCGACGCCTAACCGCCGGGCCCGTACAGCGCGTCGAGCCGCTCGCCGTACACCTCGCGGATCATGTGCCGCCTGATCTTGAGCGAGGGCGTCAACTGCCCGTTCTCGATCGTGAACGGCTCGTCGGCCAGGACGAAGCGGCGGATGCGCTCGATCACCGACAGGTCCTTGTTCACGCGCTCGATCGCCTGCCCGATCGCGGTGCGATAGGCGCTGTTCTCCGCCAGCCGCTCGAACTTGCACGACGTCCCGTTCCTGGCGCACCATTCCTGCGTCCATTCGGGATCGGGCACGATCAGCGCGACCATGTGCGGCCGCCGGTCGCCCGCGATCATCGCCTGAACGATCTCGGGCTGCAGGGTGAGCATGCCCTCGACCTTCTGGGGCGCGACATTGTCGCCCTTGTCGTTGATGATCAGGTCCTTCTTGCGATCGGTGATCCTGATCCGCCCGCGCTCGTCGATCTCGCCGATATCGCCGGTATGGAGCCACCCGTCTTTGAGGACGCGGGCAGTCTCCGCCTCGTTGCGCCAATAGCCGTGCATCACCAGCTCGCCGCGGACCAGGATCTCGCCGTCCTCCGCGATTCGGACCTCGGTCTCGACCAGCGGCGGGCCGACCGTGTCCATCTTGATCCCCGCCGACGGCCGGTTGCACGAAATCACCGGCGCAGCCTCGGTCTGGCCGTAGCCTTGCAGAAAGGTCAGCCCGAGCGACTGGAAGAACAGCCCGACCTCTGGATTGAGCGGCGCGCCGCCCGACACCATCGCCTTCAGCCGCCCGCCGAATTTCTTCGAAATCTTGGGCTTGAACAGCGCCGCGACCGCAAGCTGCTTGGGCCGGTCGAGCAGCCCCAGCCGACCGTGGTAACGCTTGGCGCCGATGTCGAGCGCCGCGCCGAGCAGCCGCGACGCCAAGCCGCCCTGCTTCTCGATTCCCTTGCTGATCCGGGTCCTGAGCACCTCGAAAAGCCGCGGCACGACGACCATGATCGTCGGGCGCACCTCCTCGATGTTCGACGCCAGCTTCTCCAGCCCTTCCGCGTAATAGATCTGCGCGCCGAGCCCGATCGGGAACCACTGCCCGCCGCTATGCTCATAGGCGTGGGAGAGCGGCAGGAAAGATAGGAACACCTCGTCCCCCCAGCCGAAATCCTCCGAGATGACGGTGATGCAGCCGTTGACGTTGTGCAGGATCGCGCCGTGATGCTGCATGACGCCGCGGGGACTCCCGCCGGTGCCGCTGGTGTAGATGATGCACGCCAGGTCCTCGCGCGCGAAGTCCGCGGTCACGTCCTCGGGCGCGGTCGGATGCTGGTCGATCAGCGCGCGCCAGTCGTGGCAATCGACCGACGACTGCCCCAGCCGCAGATGGTCGATGCCGATCACGGTCTGCGCGTGGATCGACTTCAGCACCGCGGGCATCAGCACGTTGGCGAGCTTCTGCGTCGACACGATCACCGCGCGCGCGCCCGAATTCTCGATGATGTGCGCGTGATCGCGCTCCGTATTGGTGATGTAGGTGGGAACGGTGACGCACCCCGCCGCCATGATCGCGAGATCGCTGATGCACCATTCGGGGCGGTTCTCGGCCACCAGCATCACCCGGTCGCCGGGATTGAGACCGATGGCCTTCAATCCCGCGGCGAGGCTCGCGACCTGCCGCGCCGCCTCCGCCCAGCTCGTCGAGGTCCAGGCGCCCGCCTGCTTGCGCCACAGGAACGGCGCGTCGCCGCGCTCCTTCGCGCGCGCGAAGAACATCGTGACGAGATTGGGGAAATGTTCGAGCCTGCGCATCTTATACTCTCCTGCCGCGTCGCTCGCGCGGCTTGTTGTTCACTCGGGCGCGCGCTGCGGATTGAAGCGTGTCGGCTCGGCGACCGTGCCGTCCTCGGCGATCGTCACCCCCTCGCTCCGCGGATCGGCCGCGCCCACCCAGCGCCCGCCGACCCGCTCGATCGCATTGGTCTTCAATCCCAACGGCGCGACCCGCACCTGCTGGCCCAGCGCGCGGAGCGCGGGGGCCATCGTCTCGGCCTGCGTCCCCTGTTCGGCGACGACCGGACCGGGCGCGTAGAGGAGCCCCAACGCGATCGCGTCCTGCGCGCTCAGCTTCCAGTCGAGCACCCCGACCAGCGCCTTGGCGACCTGCGCGATGATCGTCGATCCGCCGGCCGCGCCAAGCGCGATGCGGACGCTGCCGTCGGGATTGTAGACGATCGTCGGGGCCATGGAGGATCGCGGGCGCTTGCCGCCCTCGACCCGGTTCGCGGCGAGCGCGCCGTGTCTGTCCGGAACGATATCGAAATCGGTCAGCTCGTTGTTGAGCACCGTCCCGTCGACGGTCAGCCCCGACCCGAAATAGCCCTCGACCGTGGTCGTCACCTTCACCGCATTGCCGCGCCGGTCGACCGCGACCAGACTCGTGGTTCCGGGAGTCTCGCGCACCGTCGCCAACACCCGCGGCGGCGCGCCCGGCGGCGTCCCCGCGGCGACGCGCGCCATCGTCCGCTCGGGCGAGATCAGCGCCGATCGCGACGCGACGTACCCCGCGTCGAGCAGACCTTCGACCGGCACCTGCACATAATCGGGATCGCCGATGTAGAGGTCGCGGTCGGCATAGGCGAGCCGCGACGCCTCGGCGAACAGATGCCATGCGACGGGCGAGTCCTTGCCGAGCGCGGCCATGTCGAAGCGTTCGAGCTGCTTCAGGATCATCAGCACCGCGACCCCGCCCGACGACGGCGGCCCCATCCCGCAGACGCGATACGCGCGGTACGTCCGGCACACCGGCGGGCGCGGCTTGGCGTCGTAGCTCGCCAGGTCGCCGACGGTCATTTTCGACGGATTGCGCGCCGCCCCGTTGACCGTCGCGACGATCTTTGTCGCCTGCGGCCCGACGTAGAAGCTGTCCGCCCCCTGCGTCGCCAGCCGTTCGAGCAGCGCCGCTTGCGCCGGGTTGCGCACGAGGTCGCCGACCGCAAGCGGCTGTCCGTCGGGTCTGCTGTAGAGCGCCCGCGTCTCGGCGGTGATATGCCCTCCGTACGCCGCCAATCCGTTGACCAGCCGCGGCGTCGCCCGGAACCCGTCGCGCGCCAGCCGGATCGCGGGCCCGAACAGCCGCGCCCAGGGCAGCTTGCCGCCTTGCCGATGCGCCAGCGCCATCCCGCGCAGCGCCCCCGGCACCCCGACGCTGCGCCCGCCCGGCGCCGCCTGGCGAACCCCCATCGGCGTGCCGTCGGGCTTGTAGAACCAGCGCGCGTCCGCCGCGGCCGGCGCGGCCTCGCGCGCGTCGATCGTCGTCGGCGTCGCCTTGCCCGCGGCATGGCTCACCCAGAAGCTGCCCCCGCCGATCCCCGAGCTCTGCGGTTCGACGACGTTCAGCGCCAGCATCGTCGCGATCGCCGCATCGGTCGCGCTGCCGCCCGCGCGCAGCATCTCCACCCCCGCCGCTGCGCCGCGCGGATCGGCGGCGCTCACCATGCCTTGCGCAGGCTTGCTACGGGCCGCGGCCGCCGAGGATAGGGTGAGCGCGACGAGGGCGAGCAGGACGGTCTTCATTACGCGAAGACCGTAGCGACGCCCGCGACGCGTGCAAGCATGCAGCCTGGCAGACGGGTCCCCGCAAGCTCGTCGTCTATTGATGCGTTCACCTTCAGGCTTCACCGGGATTTCGTCACCCCGGACTTGTTCCGGGGTCCAGATTGCGGCGGGCCATGCGGCTGGACCCTCTAACCGCGTCGCCTGCGGAACGCTGGACCCCGGAACAAGTCCGGGGTGACGGAAATACTCCGCACGCATCTAGGCCCCCACCGCATCCCCCACGCTCGCGAGCCCGTCGCGCGCCAGCAGCCCGTCGAGCTCCCGCAACATCCGCGCGGGCAGCCCCGGCCCCTCATAGACCAGCCCGGTATAGAGCTGCACCAGGCTCGCCCCTGCCCGTATCCGCGCATACGCCTCCGCGCCGCTCGCAATGCCGCCGACCGCGATCAGCGGCATCGCGCCGCCCGTCGCCTTGCGGAAATCCCCAAGCCGCGCCCGCGCCAGAGCCGCAAGCGGCGCGCCCGACAGCCCGCCGCTCTCGCTCGCGGCCGCGGAGCGCAGCCCTTCGCGCGTCACCGTCGTGTTGCCGACGACCAGCGCGTCGACCCCAGCCTCGATCGCCGCCTGCGCGACCCCGTCGATCGCCGCTGAGTCCAGATCGGGTGCGACCTTCAGGAACAGGGGCGTGCGCCCCCGCGCCGCGACGCATGCCGCGAGCAGTTCGGCGAGCGCCGCGCCGTGCTGCAGGTCGCGCAAGCCGGGGGTGTTCGGCGAGCTGATGTTGATCGTCACGTAATCCGCAATCACCGCCGCGGCGGCGACGCTGGCCGCATAGTCCGCGACGCGGTCGGCCGAATCCTTGTTCGCTCCCACATTGACGCCGAGCACCTCCGAACGATCCCCCATGGCGCGCACCCGCGCCAGCGCCGCGGCGAGCCCGCCGTTGTTGAACCCCATTCGGTTGATCACCGCGCGGTCCTCCACCAGCCGGAACAGCCGCGGGCGCGGGTTGCCGGGCTGGGGCAGGGGGGTCAGCGTGCCGATCTCGACCGCGCCGAAGCCAAGCGCGAACAGCCCCCGGATCGCGCGCCCGTCCTTGTCGACCCCCGCCGCCAGCCCGACCGGATTGGCGAAGTCCAGCCCCGCGACTCGCGTCGCCAGCCGCGGAAACGCCGCCGCATCCTGCCGAACCGGCGCGCCGACTCGGCCCCATGCCGCGAGCCCCGCAATGGTCAGCGCGTGCGCGCGTTCGGCGTCGATCGCGAACAACATGGGGCGGGCGAGCGGAAACAACGGGTTAGTCATCGCGCGCGCCTTCGCATTCTTGGCGACGTCCGTCAAAGACGTCGCTTCCATGCAATACGTCCGCGGCGCGATGTGGTGAAACGTCCCCGCGACCCAGGGCGGACGCCTCTTTCAGGGGCCGAGGCTCAACTCAGGGGCCGGGCGAGCGATCGTCCGGCCCCGCCTTTCGCGTCGTTTTCGTACATCTTCCGCCCGAATCCGTGGTATAGTCCCGCGAAGCTGATAGTCGCGCGGCGCACGGGGGTGCGGTGATGACGAACGTAGCGTTGGACTATGTGGTGCCGGGCCCGGCGCTGGCGCCCTTTGTCACGCTCTTCTACCTGTTCCGCGCCGACGTCGCGGCGTTCGACGAAATCGAGCGGGCCGATCACGCGCAGCTCCGCTTTCAGCTGCTTCCCGCCGCCGCCGTCTACCACTTCGCCGACGGCAAGCGCGTGAGGTCGGCCCACCATCATTTCGTCGGTCCGACCAGCGGCGCGGTCCGCACCTGCGTCGCCGGGCCGATTCGGACGTTCGGCATGGGGCTGACCCCCGCCGGGTGGGAGGCGCTGACCGGGATCGACGCGGACAAGGCGCTCAACTGCGTTCTGGACGCCGCCGACCGCCTGGGGCTGGTGGCGGGCGACATCGCCGCGGCGCTTGATCCGTGCGCCACCGCGGAGGCGATGGCCGCGATCGCGAGCCCCCGGCTGGAGGCGCTGATCGGGGTCGGTCACGCCGCGACGCTCAGCTTTGTCCGCGCGGTCGACGCCTGGCTGGTCGACGATCCGTCGCCCGACATAGAGACCTTGGTCGCCGCCACAGGCCTGTCGCGCCGCCAGGTCGAACGCCGCTGCAACGCGCTCTACGGCGCGCCGCCCAAGCTCCTCGCGCGCAAATACCGCGCGTTGCGCGCAGCGGTCGCGCTCGCCGACGGGCTGGAGCCGCCCGACGCCTTCTACGATCAGAGCCACATGATCCGCGAGATCAAGCAGTTCACCGGCCTGACCCCGCGCAAGATGCGCGATCCCGGCATGCTGGCGAAGCTCACCATCGCCCAGCGGCGGGCGCTGGAGGGGCGCGTGTCTCCGATCATCTCGGATACCTAACGCGACTCCCCGTTCGCCCTGAGCGAAGTCGGAGGGTTGGGTCGACCAATGTGCTTCGACTTCGCTCAGCACGAACGGCGGAATCGAAACCGGGTTGACGCGCGCGCTGCAACGCACCATCTGTCAATCGGACCAGATCGGTCCGATTTGAGAACGCTTCGCAACATGCGCCTGTCCAGCCTTGCCGATTATGCAGTGGTGATGATGACCGCCGCGGCCCGTCATTGCGGCGGGGCGGGGCGTCTGAACGCGACCCTGCTCGCCGAGCAGACCGGCGTGCCGCTCCCCACCGCGCAGAAGCTGGTCAGCCGCCTTTCCGCCGCGGGCCTGCTGGAGAGCGCGCGCGGCGCCGGCGGCGGCTTCCGCCTCGCTCGGCCGCCCTCATCGATCAGCCTCGCCGACGTGATCGAGGCGGTGGAGGGGAGAATCGCGATGACGACCTGCGTCGACGAGGCGCGTCACGACTGCGCGCTCGACGGCCATTGCGCGGTCAAGCCGCACTGGGGCGTCGTAAACGAAGCGGTCCGCGGCGCGCTTGCAGGGGTCAGCCTGGCCCAACTCTCCACCCCCGTTTCGCCCAAGGTTTTCGCATAATGGCCACCAAGAACGCCGAAGCCTATGCGGCGGTCTCCAAGACCTACGAATGGGGCTTCTCCTCGGACATCGAGCAGGAGTTCGCGCCCAAGGGGCTGAACGAGGACACCGTCCGCTACATCTCCGCCAAGAAGGGCGAGCCTCAGTGGATGCTCGACTGGCGCCTCAAGGCGTTCGCGCTGTGGAAGACGATGACGCCGCCCGATTGGGCCAAGCTGAACGTCCCGCCGATCGACTATCAGGACGCCTATTATTACGCCGAGCCCAAGGCGAAGCCGAAGCTCGGGAGCCTGGACGAGGTCGATCCCGAGATCCTGCGCGTCTACGAGAAGCTCGGCATCCCGATCGGCGAGCAGAAGATGCTCGCCAACGTCGACGACGGCACGACGCCGCAGCGCCGGGTCGCGGTCGACGCGGTGTTC
>SXHP01000290.1 GCA_005773165.1 Sphingomonadales bacterium
ATGGCGGTGCCGTGGGAGATGACCGCGACGAGATTGCCCTTGGCGGTGTAATCGTACGCGAGCGCGGGATCGTTGGCGATGCACTGCACCGGCACCGCGACGCCGGGGGACTAGGCGAGCGCCAGGTCGCGCTGGGTCGCCATCGGCTTGGACGCGATGATCTCGATCTTGCCCGGCCGCCCTTCCGAGTGGAACAGGAGCGCCTCGCGCTCGGAGAACTGGACGCTGGTTTCGTCGGACATGCTGGCGGCTCTCCCGTGACGCTTGCGGCTGTAGGCGGTTTCAACGGGCGCTTTCAAGCGGCGGCGGTCAAGGCTATGTTGCCGGGATGACGCATGCAGCGAAGATCGCGAAGCCGGTCGCCGAAATGTCGGACGACGAGTTCGACGCGTACATGGCGACACTGCCGCCTGCGCCCGGTATCCGCCACGTCGACGATCTCGAGGCGGATGCGGAGGATGATGCCAGAGCGTTGGCCGATCTCGCCGCCGGACGCGTTTACCCGCACGCGATCGTAGGTGAATGGCTGTCAACGTGGGGAAAGCCTGGTCGAAAGCCCTTCAAAGAATGGCTAGCGCAGAGGCATGATTGAGGTCGTCTGGTCCGAATCAGCCTCTCAACAGCTCGACGAGATCACCGCCTACATTGAAGAATTCAACGTCGCCGCCGCGGCGGAGGTCGGCGCTGCGTTGCGTACGCTCGCACAGAGCCTCAGCACCGCTCCGAACCGCGGCAGGCCTGCTGCGAACGGTTCAAGGGAGCTCGTCACCGTGCGACCGTATGTCTTGCGCTACAGCGTACACGGCGAGTTCGTACTCATCCGCAGCATTCGCCATAGCAGGCGAAAGCCTCTTCGCTAACTTCGCATGACCACCCCTCCCACCCCCATGATGGCGCAATACCTCGCGCTGAAGGCCCAGGCTGGCGACAGCCTGTTGTTCTACCGCATGGGCGATTTTTTCGAACTGTTCTTCGACGACGCGCGCGCCGCCGCCGGGTGCCTCGACATCGCGCTGACCGCGCGCGGCGAGCACGACGGGGAGAAGGTGCCGATGTGCGGCGTCCCCGTCCACGCCGCCACCGCGTACCTTCAGCGGCTGATCAAGGCCGGGCACCGCGTCGCGATCGCCGAGCAGACCGAGAGCCCCGAGGCCGCCCGCAAGGCGCGCGGCTCCAAGGCGCTGGTCAACCGCGCGATCGTGCGGTTCGTCACTGCGGGGACCTTGACCGAGGAGGCGCTGCTCGACGCACGCGCGGCGAACTGGTGCGTGGCGATCGGCGAGGCTGCCGGACAGGTCGCCATCGCCGCCGCCGACGTGTCGACCGGGCGGTTCGAGATCGTCGAGACCGACGCGGCCGGAGTCGGCGCGGAGCTGGCGCGGCTGGCGGCGGCGGAGGTGGTGGCGAGCGAGGCGAGCGCATTCGCAGACGCCGCGACGACGCTGCGCCCCAAGTCCGAGTTCGACAGCGGCGCAGGCGAAGCGCGCCTCAAGCGGCTGTACGGCGTCGCGACGCTCGACGGCTTCGGCCAGTTCGGCCGCGCCGCTCTCGCCGCCGCGGGCGGGCTGGTCGCGTATCTGGAGCACGCCGCCACCGGCGCGATGCCGTTCCTGCGCGCGCCGGTGATCGCGGCGACCGGCGCGACGATGGCGATCGACGCCGCCACCCGCGAGAGCCTCGAACTCACCTGCACCACGAGCGGCCAGCGCAAGGGCTCGCTCCTCGATGCGGTCGACCGCACCGTCACCGGCGCGGGCGCACGCGCGCTGGCGGCGGACATCGGCGCGCCGCTGATGGACCGCGTCGCGATCGACGCCCGCCTCGACCTGGTCCGCTTCTTCCACGACGACCCCGCCCTACGCGAGACCCTGCGCAACATGCTGAGAATCCTGCCCGATATCGGCCGCGCGCTTGGGCGGCTGGCGGCGGGACGAGGCTCCCCGCGCGACCTGGGCCAGCTCCGCGACGGCCTCGACGGCGCGTGGCTGCTCGGCGAACGGCTGAGCAAGGCGAGCGACACCCCCGCCCTCCTCGCCGACCTGGCTCCCCGCCTGCAAGGCCACGGCGCGCTCATCGACCTGCTCAAGCGCGCGCTCGTCCCCTCCCCCCCGATCGAGGCGTCCGACGGCGGCTACATCGCCGCAGGCTATGACGCCGCGCTCGACGACCTCCGCGACGCGGGCGCTGGCGGCCGCCGCGCCATCGCCGCGCTCGAAGCCGAGTTCCGCACCCAGACCAACACCCCGACGCTGAAGATCCGCCACAACGGAGTTCTCGGCTATCACGTGGAAGTCCCCGCGCGCGCCGCCGACCCGCTGATGGCCCCCGACAGCGGCTTCACCCACCGCCAGACCCTCGCAGGCGTCGTCCGCTTCAACACCCCCGCGCTCCACGAAGTCGCGATGAAGGTGAGCCAGGCCGGAACCCACGCCCTCGCCGCCGAAGCCGCGCACCTCGAGGAGCTCACCGCCGCCGCCCTCGCCACCCGCGAGAGCGTAGCCGCCACCGCCGACGCGCTCGCCCGCCTCGATGTCGCCGCAGCCTTGGCCGAACGCGCCGCGGAAGGCGGATGGACCCGCCCCACCCTCGTCGAAAACCCCTGCTTCGAGGTCGAAGGCGGCCGCCACCCCGTCGTCGAAGCCGCGGTCGCGCGCGCGGGCGAGCGCTTCGTCGCCAACGACTGCACCCTGACGCCGGACTCGCGCCTGTGGCTCGTCACCGGCCCCAACATGGGCGGCACGGCGACCTGTCTCC
>SXHP01000291.1 GCA_005773165.1 Sphingomonadales bacterium
CAAGAAGGGCGACAGCAATGAGAGAAAGAGAATACTTTGCGATGTTTTTCATAAAAAAGGGAAGAAATTATATAAATACGCAGCATGAGAACAGCCTTGGGGCTTACTCATGCTTCGGATGGGAAAATGATTTAGATCCTCGGCCTGCCGATCCCGCACACCGCCATCGTGCCGAAGAACAAGGACCGGATCGGCGAGCAGCTGGCGCAGTTCCTCCGCGACAATTTCCTGATCACGTCGGTGATCGCCAGGCGCAGCCGGATGCTCGACGTGGCGGGCGCGGCGGCGCATTGGCTGACCGATCCCGTCGAGGGCGCGGGCGGGCGGTTCCGCTTGGGCGCGTCGAAGCTCGTCGCGCAGATGCTGGAGGCGCTCGACCCGCAGCGGCTGGGCGGGATGGTCAAGACCGCGGTCGGCAACCGGCTGCGCGAGACCGAGGTCGCGCCGCTGCTCGGCAGCCTGCTCGCCGCGGCGATGAAGGAAGGGCGGCACAAGCCGCTGCTCGACGCAGGGATACGCTGGGCGTCGGGCGCGCTGTCCTCGAATGACCAGCTGATCCGGCAGATCGTCCATGAGCGCGCCGGATCGATCCTGCGCTGGACCGGGCTCGACGAGACGCTCGCCGACAAGCTGATCGCCGGACTCGAGAAGCTGCTCGTCGACATGACCGACAACCCCGAACACCCCTTGCGGATGCGCGCAGAGGAGGGGCTCGACCGGCTCGCGTTCGACCTGCGCTACGACGAGGGGGTGCGGGGCAGGGTGGAGGCGTTGAAGGAGGAGCTGCTCGCCAATCCGGCGATGGGGCGCTGGCTCGACGGCCTGTGGGAGCAGGCGCGGCAGGGCCTGCTCGGCATCGCGCGCGATCCGGAACGCGCGATGGCGGGCAAGCTCGGCGATCTGCTGCGGCAGCTGGGCGACACGCTGCGCAACGACCGCCAGCTCGCCCGGACGATCAACCGGTTCGCGCGCCGCGCCGCGGTCGGCGTCGCGGCGGATTACGGCGATGCCATCGTTCGGCTGGTGTCGGAAACGGTGCGCGGATGGGACACGCAGACGATCACCCGGCGGCTGGAGAATGCGGTCGGCCGCGACCTCCAGTACATTCGCGTCAACGGAACGATCGTCGGCGGGCTGGTCGGGCTGCTGATCCACGCGGTCGATGTTCTGCTGTGACCGCGGACCCGGATGACCGCGCGGTCGGGGGCGCAGCGCGCATCCGCCTTGCCCGGCGCGCCGGTTTCGCCCAAGGATGCGCGCGATGAGCGGCAAGGCTGATTTCCGGCAGGACGGCGACACGTTGCGCTTCGCGGGCGAGCTGTCGCTGGCCCGGATCGGCGACCTGCCCGATCGGCTCGAGGCGGTGGGCGGCGGGGTTCAGCGGCTCGACCTGTCGGGCGTCCAGCGGATCGACACGGTGGGCGCGTGGATCGTCCACCGCTTCGCCGCGCGCAACGATGCCGCGATCGAGGGACTGGACGCGGACGCGCAGGTCCTGTTCGATCAGGTGGTCGCCGCCGACCGGCCGTCCGCGCCGCGGCCGCCCTCGCCGTCGCCGTTCAACCGGGTGCTGGGCGAGATCGGCGACGCGACGGTGATCGCCTTCCGCACGCTTCACGGGCTGCTGGGCTTTCTCGGCGCGACGACGCTCGCCTTCGTCAACGTCGTGCGGCACCCCGGCCGGTTCCGCTACAACGCGACCGTGCAGCGGTTCGAGGTGGTCGGCGTCGCCGCGCTCGGCATCGTCGGGCTGATGAGCTTTCTGATCGGCATCGTGATCGCGCAGCAGGGCGCGGTGCAGCTCCGCCAGTTCGGCGCGGAGGCGTTCACGATCAACCTCGTCGGCCGCATCACCTTGCGCGAGCTGGGCGTGCTGATGACCGCGATCATGGTCGCGGGGCGATCGGGATCGGCGTTCGCCGCGCAGCTCGGCACGATGAAGCTGACCGAGGAGATCGACGCGATGCGCACCATCGGCGTTTCGCCGATGGAGGCGCTGGTGCTGCCGCGGACGATCGCGGTGGTCGTGATGATGCCGCTGCTCGGCTTTTATGCGTCGATGGTCGCGATCATCGGCGGCGGGCTGCTCGCCTGGGCGCAGCTCGGCATCCCCCCGGTCACCTATATCCAGCGGATCCGCGAGGTCGTGCCGATCACCGATCTCTACGTCGGGCTGATCAAGGCCCCCGTGTTCGGCGCGATCATCGCGATCGCGGGATGTTTCCAGGGCATGCAGGTGGAGAGCGACGCCGAGCAGGTGGGCCTGCGCACCACGTCGGCGGTGGTGCAGGCGATCTTTCTGGTGATCGTGCTCGACGCCTTCTTCGCGGTGTTCTTCACCTGGGTGGGGTGGAACTGATGAATCCCGCCGCCGATCCGATCATCGCCGTCCGCGGCCTGCGCAACCAGTTCGGCGACGCGGTGATCCATGACAACCTCGACCTCGACGTGCGCCGCGGCGAGATCCTGGGGGTGGTCGGCGGATCGGGCACGGGCAAGTCGGTGCTGATGCGGTCGATCATCGGGCTGCAGACGCCCGCCGCGGGCGACATCCAAGTGTTCGGCGAGCCGACGATCGGGCGCGAGGAGACCGAGGCGGTCGACATCCGCAAGCGCTGGGGCGTGCTGTTCCAGGGCGGCGCCTTGTTCTCGACGCTGACGGTCGCCGAGAACGTCCAGGTGCCGCTGCGCGAATTCTATCCCGGGCTGGCGCAGTCGCTCCTCGACGAGATCGCGTCGTACAAGGTGGTGATGACCGGCTTGCCGAGCGACGCGGGACCGAAGTTCCCCGCCGAACTGTCGGGCGGCATGAAGAAGCGCGCCGGCCTTGCCCGCGCGCTCGCGCTCGATCCCGAATTGCTGTTTCTCGACGAACCCACCGCGGGCCTCGACCCGAGCGGCGCCGCGGCCTTCGACGAGCTGACCAAATCGCTCCAGCGGACGATGGGGCTGACCGTGTTCCTGATCACGCACGATCTCGATTCGCTTTATGCCATATGCGATCGCGTCGCGGTGCTCGCCGACAAGAAGGTGATCGCGG
>SXHP01000292.1 GCA_005773165.1 Sphingomonadales bacterium
CGCGCGGACCATCAGGCGGCGCTTGGGCGGGGTCGCCAACAAGCGCGTCGTGATCTGCGGCGACGTGCTCCACAGCCGGGTCGCACGGTCGAACATCCTCGCGCTGACCGCGCTCGCCGCCGAGGTTCGGGTGTGCGCGCCCTCGACGCTGACCCCCGCGGCGATCGAACGGATGGGGGTGGAGCCGTTCACCGACTTCGATGCGGCGCTCGTCGGCGCGGACGCGGTGATGATGCTGCGCGTGCAGACGGAGCGGATGACGGGGGCCGAAGTGCCCTCCGCGCGCGAATACCGGATGCGCTACGGCCTCACCGCCGATCGGCTGGCGAAGCTGCCGCATGCGCTGGTGATGCATCCGGGTCCGATGAACCGGGGGGTCGAGATCGATTCGAGCGTCGCGGACGGCGCGCAGTCCGCGATCACCGAGCAGGTCGAAATGGGGGTCGCGGTGCGGATGGCGTGCCTCGACGTGCTCACGCGGCGCGCGCGGGGCGTGGAGGGATGGGCATGATGCTGGCGCTGACCAATGCGCGGCTTGTCTGCCCTGTCGCTGGCGTGGCGGAAGGATCGATCCTGATCGACGGAGAGTCGATCCTCGCAAGCGGCGCGATCGACGTGCCCTCGCATGCCGCGACGATGGACTGCGGCGGCAAGACGCTCGCCCCGGGTATCGTCGATCTGGGCGTGTTCGCGATCGACCGCGCCGCCTTCCGCGCGGGCGGGATCGTGCGGGTGGGACTGATGCCCGATCAGTCGCCCGTGCTCGACGACCCGGGCATCGTCCAGCGATCCGCGCTGGTCGGCAAGCCGGACTTGTGGATACACCCGATCGCCGCCGCGACTCGCGCGCTGGCGGGCGAAGCGCTCGCCGAAATGGCGGTGTGCGCCTCAGCGGGAGCGAAGGCGGTGGGAACCGGCCGCGCGTGGATCGCCGACACGGGCGTGATGCGCCGGGTGCTCGCCTATGCCCGCGACCTTGGATTGACGGTCATCGCGCATGCCGAGGACGGCGGATTGACGCGCGCCGCGGTCGCGACCGCGGGCGAAACCGCGACGCGGCTCGGCCTGCCCGCGGCTCCCGCGATCGCCGAAGCGCTGGCGGTCGCGCGCGATCTCATGCTTGCGGAGGAGACCGGCGCGCGGCTTCACCTGCGCCAGGTCACGACCGCCGCGGCGCTCGATCTGGTCCGCGCCGCCAAGCGCCGCGGCGTCGCGGTGACCTGCGGGGTGACCCCCGCCCACCTCCACCTCTCCGATATCGCGATGAGCGATTTCCGCACCTTCGCGCACCTCTCCCCGCCGCTGCGGAGCGAGGCGGACCGGCAGGCGGCGCTCGTCGCGGTGGCCGACGGGACGATCGACGTCCTCGCCTCAGGTCACGACCCGCACGGGCCGGAAGCGAAGCGGCTGCCGTTCGTCGATTCGCGTGCAGGCATGGCGGGGGCGGAGACGCTGCTTCCGCTCGCGCTGATGCTGGTGCGCGACGGCCTTGTCACGCTCGACCGTTTGTTCGCGCTGCTCGCCGCCAACCCCGCGCGGGTGCTGGGGCTGAAGACGGGCACGCTGGAGGCGGGCGCGCCTGCGGACCTGCTGTTGTTCGATGCGGCGACCCCGTGGCGGATCGACGGCGACGCCTTACTGGCCTCCGCGGGGAATACGCCGTTTGACGGGCTTCCCGTCCAGGGGCGCGTCCTGCGCCTCTGGAAGGGAGGCCGGGAGATCGTTCAGCGCGAGGCGAGCTGAATCGGCTTGGCCGCCCAGGAGGCGATCTGATCGCCCGCCGCCGAGCGGACGAAGCACGCGCCGCCGGTGGCGCGGTAGCGGCGGCAGACCGCATCGGCCTCCCCGCGCGCGAACCCGCCGACCGCGAGGCGGTAGAAGGAGCCGCTCTTGGCGGCGAAGCGAGCGGTGGTCGGCATGCTGCGGGCGAGCGTGGGCATCCGGCGCGTCACCTTGCGCCAACCGTCCTGCGCGACCGCGGCGTTGCGGAACGCGCCGACCTGGACGTACCAATTGCCCTTCGCCGGAGCGGCGGCGCGGGTGAGCGCGACCTTGATTGCACGAGTGTCGGCGCGAAGCAGCGGCGCGGGCCTGGCTTCCGGGATCGGCGCCATCGCCTGCTCGGCAAGCCTGACGTCGGCGGGGGTGGCGGACACCGCGGCGACCGCGACGGGGGTCTCCGCGGCGGGCGCGGGCGCATCCGCCACCACCTGCCCGACCGCGACCGGCGCGGACAGCGCCAGCGCGACCGGCTGGCCGGGGTCGCTCGCCGGGCTCACACCAAGCAGCGATGCGACCTGGTCCGACGAGGACTGCGGCTTGGCGAAGGCGGCCCATTGCTCCAAGCGGGAATCGACATCGGCCGGGGACATGTCGGCGGCGGCGACGATGCGCGCCTCCCGCCACTGACCCGCCAGCGCATAGGTCAGGGCGAGGTTCTGCCGCGCCTTGGCCGTGGCCTGGCCCGAGCGCACGACTTCGGTCAGCATCGCGACGCCGCTGGCCGGGTCGCCGGCCAGCGCCAGCGCCAGCCCCCGATCGGTCGCGGGGATCGTCGCTTGGTGGGTGGACAGGGTCGCACGCGCGGCGTTCCAGTCGCCCAGCGCGATCTCGGCGAGGGCAAGGTTGAGCGCGCTGCGGCCGTCGCCGGGCTCCAGCGCGAGCGTGTCGGCGAAGGCGGCGCGCGCGGAGGCGAAGCGCCCGGCCTTGAGATAGCCTTGCCCGAGCAGCGCGCGGTAGGCGGCGTTCTGCGGCATCAGCGCGACCGCGGCTTCGGCGTGCGCGGCGGCCTCGGCCCCCTCGCCCTTCGCCAGCGCCTTGCGGGCGCGGTCGGCGTCACGCTGGGCGAGCTTGGCGGCGACCGCCGCGTCGCGGGTGCCCGCAGAGGCGAGCCCGCCCCGGTTGGCGGTGCAGCCCACCATCGTTCCGCCCATCACGAGCGCCGAGAGTCCGAGCGACAGGATCATGCGCGTCTTCATCGCAAAGTTCCTTACCGATTGCGTTGGGGAAGCCCCGCGACGAGCGCGTCGAGGCCGGGGCGGGTGGACAGGAACGCATCGAGGGCTTCGGTCACGAGCGCTTGCGCCGATCGGCCGGCGAGCGCAGCGGACAGCCGCAGCCGGAGGTGGCGGTCGGCGTCGAGCCGAAGGGTGAAGGCGGCCTTGTGGGACTTGGTGAGCGCGGCCGACTCGCGGGCCAGCCGCGCGGCGGTGGCGGGCGAGACCCGCGGCGCTTCCGGCTCCGGCTCCGCGGCGGGCGCCTCGACTTCGCGGACCAGCGTCGCGCGTTCCACAAGCACCGGCGGCACGGGGGCCGGATCGCCCATGTCGTTCCAGCCGAGGTCGTCTTCGTTTTGCGCCATGCCGAAGCTGATCGGCTGCGGCCTCATCGCGGGCCGCGCATGTCCCTTGCGGGCGAGGAGCCCGGAGGACAGGCTGGCGAGCGGCTTGGAACTGAACATCTCAGGCCACCACGCGGCGGCCGAACCCGCCCGCAGGCCGCGCCTGAGCGCTTGGGACGGCGAAGACGGTGCGGCGGAAGTTCTTTTCGAGCCGGTCGGAGACGTAGCTCCACAAGGCGGTGACTTCGGCTGCGGACTTGCCGCCCGGATCGACCTCCATCACCGTGCGGCCGTCGATCATCGAGGCGGCGAAATCGACGCGGTGGTGGATCGTGACCGGGGCCACGGTGCCGTGCTGCGACAGCGCGACCGCCGCCTCTGCGGTGATCCGCGCATGCGCGGTCGCGGCGTTGACGACGAAGATCAGCGGTTTCCCTGCTCGGTCGCACAGGTCGACCGTCGCGCCGACCGCGCGAAGGTCGTGCGGGCTCGGCCGGGTCGGCACGACGATCAGCTCGGCGACCTGGATCACGCTCTGGATCGCCATGGTGATCGCGGGCGGCGTGTCGATCATCGCCAGCTTGAAGCCCTGCTGGCGCAGCGACTCCAGGTCGGCCGCGAGCCGCGACACGGTGGTCTGCGCGAAGGCGGGATATTCCGCGTCGCGCTCGTTCCACCAATCGGCGAGCGACCCTTGCGGATCGATGTCGATCATCACGACCGGGCCTGCGCCCGATCGCTGAGCCTGGACGGCGAGATGACCCGACAGGGTCGTCTTGCCCGATCCGCCTTTCTGTGATGCCATCGCCAGAACGCGCATGGTCAGGCCGAACTCCCCGTCGTTACCGCCTCGCTGTGACATGCTGGGAGTTAGGAAGCGGTTAACGGGGCGGCGGTAGGGGTCTTTGCCAAGGCGCGGGTTTTCGCGCATGATCGCATGACCGGCGGGGATAAGGTGGGGGCAGCTATGCGGCATTGGTTTGTGGCGGCGCTGGCGATGGCGGCGGCAGCGCCCGCCGCCGCTGACGTCAAGGCGGGAGTCGACGCCTGGGCCAAGGGCGACTGGAACCGCGCGGTCGAGGAATGGCGCGGTCCCGCGATCGCCGGCGACGCCGACGCGCAGTTCAACCTCGCGCAGGCCTATAAGCTTGGCCGCGGCGTTCCTGTCGACCCGGCGCTGGCGGAAAGCTGGTTTCGCAAGGCGGCGGCGCAAGGGCATCAGCAGGCCGAGGACAATTACGGGCTGGCGCTCTTCCAGGCGGACAAGAAGGCCGAGGCCCTGCCTTGGCTGGAGAAATCGGTCGCCCGCTTCGAGCCGCGCGCGCAACTCGTGCTCGGCACTATGTTGTTCAACGGCGACGGGGTGAAGCGCGATTATCCGCGCGCTTATGCGCTGATGACCCGCGCGTCGGCGACGGGGCTGCAATCGGCATCGCAGACGCTGGCGCAGATGGATCAATACATCAGCCCCGCCGATCGCGAGCGCGGCGTGGCGTTGGCGCGGCAATATGAGACCCAGGCCCGTTCGATGCCGCCCTCCGTCCAGGCGCGCACCGCAACTCCCGCCGGGGAAGCGCGGGTCCCGGCGCGCGTCGCGGCTACACCGCCGAAGCCAAAGCCGGAACCCAAGACCGCGCAGCGTGAACCGGCTCCTGCCGGGGGATGGCGCGTGCAGCTCGGCGCATTCCGCGACCGCGGCAATGCGGAGGCGCTATGGCGGCGCGTCTCGGCTCAGATGCGCGGCGCCGAAGCATCCTATGTCGACGGCGGTGGCGTGACGCGGCTTCAGACCGGCGGTTATCCCTCGCGCTCTGCGGCGGCGAGCGCGTGCGCCGGCGCTAAGCGCGCGGGCGCACAATGCGTGGTGATCGCCCCCTGATCGCACGATCCCAGGGGTTCAACTCGTAGCGCTTTCCGCGACGAGATCGCGCTCGGCGGGATGGCGGGCGAGATACGCGCTGACGAACGGGCACGCGGGAACGATCCGCAGCCCGCGGGCGCGCGCGTCGGCAAGCACCCCGGCGATCAAGCGGGTTGCGACACCCCTGCCCTCCTGCGGCGAAGGCACTGCGGTATGGGTCAGCACCAACCTGTCGCGGTCGCGCTCATAAGCCGCTACGGCCGGCCCATCGGGCGTCGCCAGTTCATAGCGCTGACGCGCAGGATCCTCGCGGACGGCGTTCATCTCGCCTGCATCGTCTTGCGCCATGCCGATCCCCTCCTCACACCGCGGCCGGAATGGAGCCGCGTGGCGGAGAACGCGGCAGGGCGCGGTTCGGCTGCGCGATCAAGCTTGTTTGACGAACTCGACCCGGCGATTGGCGGGGGCGGTCGCGCGGGTGCCGCGGATCGGCCGGTCGGGGCCATAGCCCTTGGCGGTCAGCCGGCCCGAGTCGACGCCCTGCCCCACCAGGTAGTCGACGACCGACTGGGCGCGCGCCTGGCTCAGCGCCATGTTCTTGTCGCGTGTGCCCGTGGCGTCGGTATGCCCCTCGATGGCGAAGCGCAGCCCCGCCATCTGCGGCGCCGCCATCGCCTGCGCAAACGCGCGCGCCTCCGCCTGCGCCTGCGGCGTCATTTCGGCCGAACCGAGGCGGAAGGTGACCAGCATGTCGACTCCGCCGCCGGGCCGCACCTTGGGCGCGGACGCCACGGCCCTGCGGCTCGTGCGGGTCGCCGCGGCCACGCGCGGCCGGGACGTCGGCGCAGCAGCGGCCGTGCGGGGGGGCGGAGCGTTGGACGCGGCGGATGAAGGCCGCGCCAGGCTGAACGCCTTTTCGTTGCCGACCGCGATACGCTCGCCATCGGCGGGGGCCGCGTCGCAACTGCCGGTGATCGCGCAGACGATCCCCTCCGGCGTGTTCTTGGCGGTCTGCCCGAGCGCCGCGCCTGACATGGTCACGCTGACGCCGGCTAATGCAATGATGATCGAACGCATCGTCTCAAGTCCCCTGCCCAAATCGGTTCCAAGACTCGGCACCGGCGAAGTCCGGTTCTGATTTGCCCATGATAAAGCAACGTCAATCCTCTTACAATCGCGGCGTGGCCAAGCGTTGCGCAAGTCCCGGGAGCCGCTATCACCCTGGACATCATGGGCTTCATCCTTTCGCTTGCTCGCGGACATGCGCTGGACGGGCGCGCTCAAGTGGCGCTGTCGGGCACCGATCTCGTGGTCGGATCGAGCGCGGACTGCCACTGGCGTATTGAAGGCCTGGCGACACGTCACTGCCAGTTCGGCTTGCGTGGCGGACAGTGGCTCCTCGTCGATCTCGGCGGCGGCACCGTGGTCAATGGACGGCCGCTGGCGGGCCCTGCGCCGATCGCGAGCGGCGACATGGTGACGATCGGCGGTTGCGCGATCACGATCGCGGACGCGAGCACGGCGATAGAAGGCGCGGGCGAAGCGCTTCTCGCGGCCGCCGGGCTGACACGCGCGCAGGCAGGCGCGACCGACTCAGAGCTGATCGCCGCGGCGGGAGCGCTCCTTCGCCAGCTTGTCGCCGGCCTTGTGGATCAGCTCGCCGCACGCGCACGCGCCAAGGCCGATCTGGGCGCGGAAGCGACGCAGTTCGCGTTCGGCGCGGCCAACCCGTTAAAAACCCTGCCTGCCGACCGCGCGCTCGCCGCTCTGCTCGCGCCGCAGGCCGGGACGATGCCGCGCCAGCAGGCGGTGGCGGAGGTCTTTGCCGATCTGGACGCGCACGGCGCAGCGACGCTGGCGGGGATGCAGCAGGCGCTCGCCGCGACGCTGGAGCGCTTCTCCCCGGCCGCAATCCGCGCGCGGGCGCAGAACGGCGGGCTGATGACGCGAGTGCTGCCGGGCGCAAAGGAGGCGGCGCTGTGGGCGGCGTACGAACGCGAGTTCGACGGGGTGGTCAAGGGATCGAGCGACGCCTTCGTAGAGCTTTTCGCAGCGGAATTCGCCCGTGCCTACAAGGCGGTCAGTTCGGCACCTCGTCGACCATCTTGAACCACACCATCTCCGAGCGCCACTTCCCCTTTTCGGCCGCAGCCGCGAAGCGCTGAGGCCAATCCGCTCCGTGCGAGCCCGCCGCCCCCGTGACCAGCGCGTCGGAGAAGCCGCCCTCCCCGGTGAGCAGCAGAATGCCCGACCAGCCTGCGTGATTGGCGTCGATCGAAAACCGATATTCGCCGCCGCCCAGGTCCGCGATGGGAACTCCGGGCTTGGGCAGCGAGTCGAAGGTCTTGCGATCGGGAACGAGCGCCGAGATGGCTCCGCTCGGCTCCAGACCATAAAGCGCGAAATCGCGAACGCCCGACAGATCGAGGTTGATGACCGTGCGCGCGCCCGTCTGCCCCGGATACGCGCTGTCAGGGCCCAGCGTCGTCATCTCGAACGTGCGCTGGGGCACCGACAGGTGCGCCGCGCCGCTCGCACGGATCTGACGAAAGGCGTCGACCGAACTGCACTCGGACGCGCTGATCGGCGCGACGTCGGAGAAGTCCGCGGCTTCCAACGCTGCGCCCGTCCCCGCGACGACCTGGGCGATCGCCGCCTGCGCCTCCGCCGGACGGCCTGCGACGCCGGTGAGCTTGAGCGTCATCGGTCCGCGGCTCGCCCCGCCGCTCGCCAGGTCCAGCCACGAGCAATCGATCCTCGAGAGCGCGGCTGTGACCGCGGCGGTGACTTGTGCGGGCGAACTTGGGGCAGCTGTCGTAGCCGGAGGAGCGACCGTCGGTGCGGGCGTTTCCTCATCGCCGCGGGTGGCGAACCAAGCGCCCCCGCCGATCAGCGCCAACGTGATCGCCGCTCCCGTCGCAAGCGCAGCCTTGGGGATGCCACGCGCAGTCGGGTCAGAGGGCTTCACCGCTGCCGCTTTGGCGGACCCGGCGTCTTTGCTCGCGATGCTCCGCGCCACGCCGGAGGGCGCCGCGGCCGGCTGAGCCAGCATGGCGAGCACGGCGTCCATCGAGCGCAGCCGCTCGGCGGGATTGGGCTGGAGCATCTGCCCGAGTACCGGACGCAGCCCTGCGGGCGCGGCGTCGAGCGGAATGCCCTTGCGCCTCTTGTCGATCGCATCGACGAATGAGCCGCCCAGGTCGACGCCTGCGCCGTTCGCAACCGCCAGAATGACCAGCGCAAGACTGTAGACGTCGGTCCAGGGCCCGACTTCGCGATCGAAATCACCCAATTGCTCGGGCGCGACGTAGCTCAGCTTTCCGGCAAAGCCGTCGCCGATGATCGTCTTGGAGCCGGGATCGAGATCCTTGGCGATCCCGAAATCGATGATCCGCGCCTTGGCGAGCTCGCCGTGTTCGAGCAGGACGTTGTCTGGCGAGATGTCGCGGTGGATCGCGCCGAGCGCATGCGCCGCATTCAGGCCGGCGGCGAGACGCTTGAGCAAGGCGGTCAGCTCGGCCTCGTCCGCCTTCACCTCGCCCAGCACGTCGCAGAGATTCTTGCCGTCGATGAACTCGGTGACGATGTAGAGGACGCCGAGCTGGGGTTCCTGCGCCAGCACGCGATATTGGACAAGCGCGGGGTGCGACAGGCGCGTCAGGGTACGCGCCTCCTTCCGGAACATAGCCTGGACGTTGGGGTCCGCCGCCAGCGCGGGGAGCATGACCTTGATCGCGACGCGCTCGTCGCTGGTTATGTTGCAGCCCTCGAACACCTCGCCCATCCCGCCGCGGGCGAGGAAGCGCTTCACCTCGAAGATGTGGTTGAGGACGTCGCCCGGCTGGATGCGTCCGGCTTCCGCGCGCTGCGCAGGGCCGGACGGCGGCGCCGACGTGGCGCTCGCTGGCGGCGTTGAGGTCGGCGGCGCAGAGTGCGCGCCTCCGGTGGGCACGAAGACGGTGCGGTCGTCGTCGCTCATTCCCGCGGTCGCTCGCCCCCGTCTCTGCCCCGCCTATAGGCGTAGCGCCCCGAGCCGCGCGCCGCAATGCCACTCGCGCGGGCTCGCAGGAGTCGGTACACTCGGGGCACGGGGATTGGCAGGGGACTGCGATGATTGATCATAGCGCGCCGCAGCCGTCCTACGATCCGCGCAGCTGGAAGCGGACGACCGCGCCAGCCGCTGCGACTGCTTCGTCCATTCCGTCGGCGCACACGCGATGGAGCGTTTCCGCAATCGCGCTCGGCGGATCGGCGGCTCTCCTGTCGCTGGGTGCCCTCGCGGCGTACTTGTCGCGACCCGATGCGCCCGCTGCTCCCGTCGCAGCAGCGGCGCGCCCGTCTACCCCCGGACCGGCTGCGCGGCGCGACGAGCGGCGCATGCTGGTGTTGTCGGGGCCGCAGGAGCTGCGCTCGGCGCTGGTCGCAAGCGGGGTGGATGCGACGAGCGCAGACGCCGCCGCCGGGCTGGCGCTGCCCGCGCTCAAACCCGGCGACGAGATCCGCGCGGCGATGACGCTGTCACGGCGCGGAAGCGGGATGGACCTGTTGCGGCTGGAGGCCTCGAACGCGGATTCATCGGGCGTCATCATCGAGCGCAAGGGAAGGACCTATGCGGCGACGGCGATCGCGGCCGACCTGACCAGCCGAGTGGTCGTCCGGCGCGGCTTCATGGACGACGACAGCTTCTATTCGTCCGCGGTGACCGCGGGCGTGACCGACAGCCTCATTCCGGATTTCGCCGCCGCGCTCGCATACGACTTCGACTTCCAGCGCGAGGTGCGCAAGGGCGACGCGTTCGAGGCGGCGTTCGAGCAGCGCGTCGACAAGGACGGACGCGCGGTGGGACCGCCCCGGCTGCTCTACGCCGCGCTCTCCACGCGAGCAAAGGCCGCTGCGGTGTACCGCTTAACGCCGCCAGGCGCTGAAGCCGGATGGTTCGACGGCGACGGGCGCTCGATCAAGCGCGCGCTGCTCCGCACGCCGGTGGACGCTGCGCGGGTCTCTTCGGGGTTCGGATTTCGCATCCACCCGATTCTGGGCTTCGCCAAGCTGCACCGTGGCACGGACTTTGCGGCCCCGACCGGTACGCCGATCTACGCCAGCGGCGACGGCGCGGTCGAGTTCGCCGCGTTCAAGGGAGCCAACGGCAATCTCACGATCCTGCGGCACGACAATGGCTGGCGAACCTATTACCTCCACCAGAGCGTGTTCGCGCCCGGGATCGCACCGGGCGCGCGGGTGACGCAGGGACAGGAAATCGGCAAGGTCGGCACCACGGGCCGCTCCACTGGCCCACACCTGCACTATGAATTGCACGTCGATGGAGAGGCGGTCGATCCGCTCAGCATCCAGACCGAGGCCGCGCCGCCGCTGACTGGCGAAGCGCTTGCCGGCTTCAAGCGCGAGCGCGACAGGATCGACGTCAGCCGGGCGCGGTCGACCGCGAGCTGATTCGACCGCCTAATGCCAAGGGCAGAACCAGGGCGGTGATAACGATCGTCATGGCGATGCTGGCGTTCAGCCCTTCGGCCGACCCGCCCCACAGCGCCGGACCCGCGAGGTCCAGGTCGGACACCGCGCCGAAGCTGCCGGCGCCCGGATTGGGATCCAGCCCGAACAGGATGCCCTCGCTCCAATTCCAGCCCGCATGGGCGGCGACAGACGCCGCGATGCCGCTGCTGCGCCAGGCGAGCAGCCCGAACAGAATGCCCCCGAGCAGCAAGTTGACCAAGGTCAGAGGGGTGCGAGCGCCTCCCGCGACGTGGAGCCCGGCGAACGCGGCCGCAGTGACGAGGATCCCGACGGCCGGTGACCAGCTGCGCGCCAGAACGGGCTGGAGCCACCCGCGAAAGAACAGCTCCTCGCTCGCGGACTGGCCGACAATGACGAGCGAGCCGAGCAGCAGCGCAGACGCGGTGAACCCGCCCGTTCCCCTAGAGACGGTCCCGGCGAGCGCCGCGTCCGCGAGGGTCAGGAGCAATCCCCCGACGCCGATTGCTGCGCCCAGCGCGATCCAGCCTAGTGTCGCTCGGTTCGCTCGAGGCAGCGCGGCCAGGCGCCTGCCGATCACTGCGCAGATCGCGAGCACGCCGTAGAGCAGCAGCGCGAAGACCGCCTCCTGCGCGCCCAGCGACCATCCGGAGAGCGCAGCCCCGAGCGACGGCGCGAGCAGCATCGCCGCCGACACGACAAGCGCGCAGGCGATGATCGCCGCGACCAGAACCGGGATCGGACGCCCCGCCGCAGTCACCGCGCTGCGACTTGAGCCGCTGGCGACAGCATCGTCTTGGAAGCGTCGCCTACCAGGAAATAGGCGCCCCAATAATAGGGATGCGACGTCGAGGCGACCTTCATCGCTTCGACCTGCGCGTCGCGTAGCGCAGCGCCGATGCTCTCGGTACGGCCGCGGGCATAGAAGGTGCGAATGAACGCGTCGCTCGATTGCGCGGCGGGGACCTTCCAATAGGTGGCGAGCACCGCCCGCGCGTTGGCCGTGATGAACGCGCGGACAAGGCCGTCGAGCGTTGCGCCCGATTCGTCCTGCCCGCCCAGACGACCGCCCACTCCCGACACGCCCGCCGCCGTCTCGCAGGCGGACAGCACGACGAGGTTGGCGTCGAGGCGCAGTCCCGCGATTTCGGCGAAGCTGAGCAGCCCGTCGGACGGCGCGGCGCCGCCCTCCGGCGGCGCCAGCGTCGTCACGAGCGACGGCGGCACGCGCAAGCATCCGGCCTTGGTCTCGGGCAGTCCGTGGGTTGCGAAATGGAGAACCTGGTATCTGGCCAGGTCGCCTTCCGCGCTTTCGGCGATCACCGCCCGATCGCTGAACGCGACACCGGTGATCGCGGGCGCGCCCGGCACGCCCAACGCCGCGGCGGCCATCCGGATTTCCTCCGCGCTGACCGGTTGATTGGCGTTCATGATCCCGGCGAGCTCGGCATAGCTGACGTCGCAGCCGGAGCCGAACTGCACCCGCATCGTCGCTTGTGCGCCGAGCGCCGTGCTCGGCGCGTTCTGGCCGAAGCCGATAAAGGCGGACGGCGCCCGCGACGGAGCAAGTCCGCGGGCGATCAGGAACGAGCGGGGCGAGAGCGCCCCGGTGATCTCCGCTTGTCCGGCGAGGAAGCTCACGCGGCTGAAATCGTTCGGCGCTGCCTTGCGGCTCGCTGCATAGCGGCGGACGCTGTCGAGATCGGTGACGAGCACTCCCGCCGGCAGATTGGCGAGCGGGCCCGAAGGGTCGATCACCAGCGCTTTGGCCCCGAGCACCGCGCCCCGCGCTGGCCCGGTGACCAGGTCGAAAAGCGCGTAGGACGCGGCGACGTCGAAGAACGGCAGCAGCCCGCTTTCGTCGCGGATCGATCCGCGGACCCGGGCTGCGATTGCACCGATCGTGGCGGCAGGCGCGGCGAGGCCGTAGACCTTGGCCTCCTTGCCGTCGATCATGATCCCGAACGCGCGGTTGCGGAGCTGAACGATCTTCAGATACGCCTCGCCGGGCCGCAACGCCGCACGGAGCTCCGCGATCTTGACCGGCGCGTCGTCCGTGACGCGGAACCGCGGATCACCCGCAAGCGACGCGTCAACCGCGGCGAGCTTGGCTTCCGTGGCGAGCCGATCGGCTTCCAGGCCGGCAAGCTTGTCCGCGGGGGCGGACGCGATCTCGTAGCGCAAGCGGACCACCGCGCGCTCCAGCTCGGCGCGGTCGCGAACCTTTGCTGCGGTGGGACCGTCGGCAGTGACGATGCGCTGCAATTGCGCGATCTGACGCGCGACGGTGGGTTCGCCGACCGATTGCAGCGCGCGGAAGAAGCGTTCCTCGTTCTCTTCCGACGGCGTCCGGGCGTCGGTCGCCGCGAGCAGGTCTAGGTAGACCTCCATCGCCGCGGGCACGATGTTGCCCGATGCGCCGGAGGCGATCATCGTATCGGTCGCATCGGCGAAGTCGTTCAGCACACGGGCGCGGTCGATGCCGGGGAGACGCGCAAGCAGACTCGCCCGCTCCAGCTCGGTCTCGGCCACCATCGGCCCGCCGCCGCCCGCGGCCGCGCGGGTGGCGATCGTCGCGGGCCCCACGCGCTCGCCGCGCGGCAAGTCGAGCGGGCACGCGCCGCCTCCCGCGACCGCCACGTTCTGGAGCGTCGCGAGCGCGCAGTCGAAGGCTTGAACCGCTTCGGCCAACTTGGCGTCGCGCGCGGCCAAGCGGCCATATTGACGCTGGACGCGCGCCTTCAGCGCAGCGACCGAATCGGCCGGAACCATCCGCTGCAGCTGATCCACCGAGACAAGGCCCTCGTCGAGCGCCTGTCGCGCGCCCGCGATGTTGTTGGTCGAAAGATAGGCGACGCTGCGCGCCCAGCTTCGCTGCGCCTCCAACAGCAGGCGCGAGAGCTGCGCCGCATCGGCGCTGGTCAGCGCGGCTCGCACCCCGCTGCGCGGCGGCGGCTGATTGAGAGCGGCCAGCGTCGCGGGGTCCTTCAGCGGATCGGTCGTCGCCTGCGCGCCGCCTAGCAGCGCCAGCGCGGCGGCGAACTGGCGGCGGTTGATCGCGTCCTGCCCGCGATAGGTCGCCTGCTTGCTTTGCAGGAATGCAGCGCGATCGACGCCGGGCTGACCCGCGATCAGCGTGTTGCCGCGGTCGAAGTGATCGCTCGCCGCATCGAACTGACCGATGTTCGAATCGGCCAGTCCCGCCTCCAGCTCCAGCTCCGCACGGATCAGCGGCGGCGTGTCGGACGCGAGGCGGCTGAGCACGTCGTTGAGCAGCCGCGAAGCTTCAACATACTGGCCGCGGTGATTGAGGGCGATTCCCGTCTGCAGCAGCGCCGCGGGATCGACGTCGTTGCCTGCGCTGCGGGCGAGCGCTGGAGCAGGCGCCGCGGCAAGCGAAGCCAGGTCGAAAGAGGGCTTGATCGTTCCATCGGCGCTCGGCGGAACGGACCGGCCCGCCACCGTGCGGATGGCGCCTTCGAGCGGTCCCATCGCGGTCGCCAGTGCGGCGCCGGTGTAGCGGACGCCGCCTTTGCTGAGCGTCACGCGCACCACCGGCAGCGCCAGCCGCGAATCGAAGCACGCGCGCGCCTCCGCTGCGCCGACCCCTTCGATCCGCACGGGAGAGGGCGCACCGCACCCTTCCGCTGCAAGCGGCTCGCCGTCCTTGACGGCCAGCAACCACCCTTGCGCGCGAGCAGCGGTGACGCCGCGGCAGGTGATCGCCCACGCCTTGTCGAACGGGTTGCTCAAACGGTCATCGCGCCAGTTTCGGGAGATCTGGCACGGTTCGCCGTTGGCGTCGCGGCCGAGGACAAAGGTGTCGGGCGCGGGCTTGCGCGCGCTCGAAAGGTCGCCCGCGAGCGTGGCGGCGAGCGCGGCGACCGTCAGCGCGGGCCGGATCAGGGCTTGGTCGGGCATGGCTTGTCGCCTTCGCAATCGTCGGCGGCGGGCGCGACGGTTTCAGTGTCGAGGTAGAGCGCTTCGTTGTTGGTGCCGATCAGCGGATCGAACGGCAGCGTCAGGTCGTCGGCGGTGCGCACGATCTCGGCGCGGCTCGTATCGAACAGGTTGAGCGTCGGCTGCGCGATCGACGTGTTGAGGCATCCGCCCCCCGAACCGATGATGCAGCCGTTGATGCGGCTCGCGACAGGGCTGACCGCGGGATCGACCGACAAGCGATCAGGCCCGAGCAGCGCGGTCGCCTGACTGCTGATCCCGTCGATCGTGCCGAACAGCGCGAAGGTGTTGTTCGAGCTGTTCGGCGTCGCCAACCGGAGCGTACCGCCGGAGGGCGGCGCGGCACCGAGCGTGCCGATCGTCACCCCCGCCTGCTCGCCCGGGCGCCCGGTATTCTGAAACAGGGCATAGCGGCCATAGCTCAGGCGGAGAACGCCTGAGCGGACAAGCACGCCGTCGGTGTACGGCGCCGCACCTAGCGCGCTGGGCGTGTAGAGGGTCGAGGTGGGCCGGGCGACGTACTGCTGCGTCACCGTATCCACATCGAGCCCGGGGTTGGTGCGATAGCCGATGGCGTCGAGGAAATCACGGTCCAGTCCCGCGCCGATCCGATCCGCGGCGAGTTCGAGGACAGCGCCGTCGACAAGCAGGCGACCGCCGTCGGCCTGCGTCGCGGCGATGCGGATCACCCCCGTACGCCCGGCGCTGCCCTCGCTCCCGATCGCCACCGTGCGCGTGGCGGGCGATCCGGCCGCGACGAAGCGGCCGAGCATATCGATCCTGCCGTTGGCCGTGACCGCGAACCGGGTCGATCCGGTGGTCGCAGCGAGCGCGAGCGCCCCGATCACCATGTCTCGCGGACCGCTCGCGATCGTCACGACCGGGGCGGCGATGAGGCCTGTCTCAGCGCCCGAAAGATCGAAGCGGGTCGCGGGCGCTGCGAACTCGGTCTCGTTCCCCAACGCGACGTCGCCCAGCCGCGTGACGCCGGTGCTGGCGACGTTCGTCAGCGTGACCGTCTGCGCGGAAACGGCCCGCGTCAGCACCGCATCAGCGGCGTTCAGCCGGATTGCTCCTCCCGACGCGGTGACCGTGCCCAGCGCAGCGGCCCCGGTCGTTGCGAGCGCCACATCGGCCGAGCTGCTGGTGATCGCGGTGTCCGGCGCAAAGGTGATCGCGCCGCCCGTGCCGTTGGCGGTGAACGACACGGCGCGAGCGCCAGCGACGGTGGTGCTCCCCTGTGCCGTGATCGCTCCAGCGCGCGCGAGAAGCGTTACGTCGGCCCCCGCCTGCCGCGCGCTGGCTCCCGTCGCGCCCAGCGCGATCGACGCGGCCTCGATCCGGTAGCTTGTGCCTGCGGTCACTGCGCCAGTCACCGTCGCCGCGGCCGTACCGGTCAGGCCCACCGCGCCGCTCGCAGTGGCGGTCGCGAGGCGGAGGTCGCCCCCGGTCGCCGCCAGCGACACGTCGCCGCCGCGCGCAGTCGCCTGCCCGATCGTCGCCGATGCGCCGCGCGCGTCGATCAGGGTTCCCGCGTCGATCCGTCCCGCCGACAGCACGCCGCGTGTGTTGATCCGGCTGGCGGCGCTGGTGCTGAGCGCAGCGATTTCGGCCGCACCGGCGGTGAGGACCGCGTCGCCGCCGCGCACCGTGGCCGCGTTCAACGCCAGCGACTCCGCGGTGACGGTCAACCGCCCCCCGACATCGAGCGTCTCCGCCGCAAGCCGGTCACGCATGTCGATCGCGACATTGCCGCCGCTGGTGAAGGCGCCGAGCGTCGCGGTGCGTCCGTCCAGCGTCGCGTCGCGACCGACGTCGGCGGTCCGCAGCGCCAGCGAATCCGCTCGGGCGGTCAAGGTCCTGCCGACCGTCAGCAGATCGGCGGTGAGCGCACCGGTCGCGGTCAGCGCGGTCTCGCTGGCGAAGGCCGCGCTGCCGAGCGTGAGGTCGCCGGCGTTCGCCGTCAGGCTCGCTGGCCCTGCGGTCACGCTGGTCCGCGCCGACTGGACGGACGCCGCTGAAACGTCGAGCCGGTCCCGCGCGGTGATCCTCTGCGCAACCAGGGTCGTTCTCGCAGCAAGCGTCGCAGCGCCGGCGGTCAGGTCGCCGATAGCGAGGCTGCCGCCAGAGGAGATGCCCGCCGTTCCGGTGACAGCCGTAGTCCGCAGGTCGGCCCCGTCCGCGCCCGCACGGACGGTGAGATTGCCGGCGTCCAGCGTCCTCGTCACGATCCGTCGCGCCTCCAATGTGAGCCGCGCCGGAGTCTCGAAGGCGTCAAGGGTCAGCGTTCGACCCGCGAGCAACGCGGCATCGCCGCCGGATCGCGCGCGCAGGATCGTCGCGTCGCCCGTCGCGCTCGCACTCAGGCCGCCCGTTGTGGTCACATCGTCCGCGGCGAGATCCCCCGCGGCGGCCGTCAGCGTCGCGGCGCCCGCGTTCGCCTGGCCAAGCGAGATAGAAGCCGCGGTCGCGGTCATCCCGCCGCCGACGTTCAGCGTTCCCGCGGTCAGCACCCCGGTGGTCGACACGTCTAGCTTTTCGGCCGCGACCACGTCGCCAAGGACAAGCCCGGCGTCGCCCGTGGTGATCCGGGCGTCGCCGCCGGTGACGCGCGTCGTCGCGATCTCCGCCGATCCGGCGACGATGCCGAGCCCGGCGCGCGCCGCGAGCAGATCGGCGGCGAGCACACCCGGGGCGCGGATGTCGATCGTGCCCGCGTCCAGCGTCCCGATCTCCGCGCCGCCGGTCGAAGCGATCGTAGCGAGCCGAGCGACCGCAGCGCTCCCGAGCTTGAACCCGGCGGCTCCCGCTGCGACGGACAGCGTCCCGGCTTCAAGCGCGGTCGTGTCGATCCCCGCAGCGCTCAGGGTCAGGGTCGCCGGCGTGTCGACGCTCCCCACGGAGAGGAGCCGCGTAGCGTTGAGCGCTGCATCCGCACCGACAGAGACTGTGCCCAGCGTTCCGTCGCGCCCAGCGCTCGCTGATGCTGCGCCGGTGGTCGTCAGCCGATCGCCCGTCAGGTCGGTCGCCGCGCGCAGCGTCGCGCTGCCTGCATTCAGCGTGCCGAACGTCAACGTCCCAGCCGAGGATACCTGCGCCGCGCCGGTGACGCTCCCGGTCTGCAGATCGAATCCGCCCGCTCCGGCATTCGCATCCATGGATTGCGCCGTCAGCGCGGTGACCGCAATCCTCTCCCCGATCAACGACAGCGCATTGCGGATTGCGAGCGAGTCGGCGCTCAGCGCAGCCGCTGCGGTGATCGCGGCCGATCCTGCGTCGAGCGTTCCGATCGCCGCTCCGGCATCCGATTCGATGGTGGCGCTCCCTCCGACCGTCGCCCGGCTGAGGTCGAGGCCGTCCGCGCCGGCAGTCGCTCGGAGTGAGCCGGCATCGAGCCCCGTCACCTCTATCCTGCGCGCAGCAAGCGTCAGGGCCGCGGGGGTCGTCACCGCGCCTGCCGTCAAGGCGCCGCCGGCGGTCAAGCCCGTGACGCCCCCGCTCTCCACGGTGTCGAGAGCGGCGTCGGCGCCCGCCGAAACGCTGAGCGGACCGCGGGTAGAGATTCGGGTCGCCGTCAGATCGGTCGACGCTGCGATGACGGCGCTTCCGGCATCGAGCGTCCCGATCGCGATGTCGCTCCCCGATGACAGATCGGCGGCGTCCACGATCCTGCCTGCGCGCAGGTCGAGACCGTCTGTTCCTGCGATCGCTCCGAGCACGCCCGCGTCGAGCGCCGCAACTTCGACGCCCTGACCTTGGAGCGTCAGCTTCGCAGGCGTGCTCACGCTTGCGATCGCAAGACTCGCTCCTGCCTTCAGGACGGCGTCGCCGCCCGTCTCCACCGTCGTCAGCGTCGCATCGGATCCCGCCTCGACGTTCAGCGTGCCCGCCGTCACGATTGCGTCAGCAACGATTGTGGTCGCGGCCGTCACGCCCGCGCTTCCCGCACGCAGCGTTCCGATCGTCACCCCCGCGTCGGAGCGGATCGCCGCGGCGCGCGTCACCGCCGCGGTGCGAAGGTCGATGCCGTCGTCGCCTGCGGACGCGTCAAGCGTGCCGACTGCGGCGTCGGTCACCTCGATGCCTCGGCCCGCTAGGGTCAGCGTGGCCGGGGTCGCCGCCGTGCCGATCGCGACAAGCGTTGCGCCCCTCACCTGCGCATCGCCGCCAGAGGTGAGCGCAGTGATCGCCGCAACGTCGGCACGCGCGTCCAACGTGGTGCCGATGGTCAGCCGGTCGGCGGTAAGCTCCCCCGCCGCCGTCAGCGTCGCCGATCCGCCGGTGTCGAGCGTACCGATCGACAACGCGGGCGCGGTCAGGGACGCGTCGGTGGCGGCCCGACCGCCGTCGAGTCGAAGCGATCCGGTCCGTGCGGTCAGCGCCAACGACGCGCCGCGCGCATCCGCGCTCGTGATCCGGGCCGAGCCGGCGTCCACCGTGATTCCACGCGCCGAGTCGAGCGTAGCGGCGTCCAGCGCGCCCGCGACCGTCGCGCGCAGGTCGCCGCTAAGTGTCCGAATCGCGCCGAGCGTCGCCGCCGCGGAGCCCGTCAGCGTCGCGCTGGCGGCGGTCACCGTATCCGCGGTGATCGCCCCGGCCGCATCGATCGTCGCCGCGCCGCTGGCGACAGCCTCGCCGAGCAGCAGCGGCCCGCCGCGGGTGGACAGCGCCAACGCTCCACCGGTCGCACGCGCGGTTTCGATGTCGAGGCTGGTCGCCGCTATAGTCGTCGTGGCCCCGCTCGCGGAGCCGAGCAGCGCGGTTCCGCCGATATCGAGGGTGATCGCCCCTGCCGGAGCGGAGAGTACCGTCCGCGGCGATCCGCTGCGCGCCGCCAGGCCGCCGCCGACCGTCGTGATCGCGATCCCGCCGCCGCTGCTCGTCGCCCGATCGAGCGCGATCGGCGCGCTGGACGCGACCGTGCGGTTGCCGGTCGCCAGCGTGATCGCGCCCGCGGCTTCGATCGTGCCGATCGTCATCGCCTGGTTCGTGATCCCCGCCGCATCGCGCCGCGTGCTCGCGCTCACCGCACTGGCTGACGATGCAAGCGACTCCGCAATAATCGTGCGGCCCGCAAGATCCACGCCGCCTGCGCCCGAGGCGCTCGCGATGCGGATCAACCCGCGCACGCCGTCCGTCGCATCGGCTCGCACGCTCACAAGTCCGCCCGCGCTGGTCAGCGTCGCCGGATCGAACCCGCCCGAGATCGCGCTTCCGGTCACGTCGCCAGCGGTGCTGGTCAGCGACAAGGCGCCAGTCGCCGTTCCGCGCGCGAGGCGCAGGTCGGTGGCCGCCGCCACCGCGATCCCGCCCGCGGTCGCATCGACGGTCGTGAAAGTCGCAGCCCCGCTGCGCGCAACAGCCCCCAGGCTGCGCGCGTTGATCGCGCCGCTGGTCACCGTCGCGCCCGCCAGGGTCGCCGCGCCCGCGGGTACGGCGATGGTGCCCGTTTGAAGCGCGCCGCTCGTGTCGAGCGACAGGTCGCCGCCGCGCACCTCAACCCCGCCGATCGTCAGCGCCGGAGCGCCCGCTCCGGTCAGCGTGATCGCCAGCGTGTCGCGGGTCGCGGCGCGGGTGATCGTCACGGGGCCCGTGTGGGCGAGCGACGTTGCGGTTCCGGGCGACGCGATCGTCCGCGCCTCCACCGCGTCGAGCACGATCGCCGCCCCCGGCGCGGCGCCGAGCCGCAGCGCCGATTGCCGGTCCGGCCCGCCCGCCAGCAGCGTGCCCGGCTGGAGCGCGATGCCCGCAGCCGATTGCAGCGTCAGGTCTCGTCCACCCGCCCCGCCCGTATCGGAGCGCAGGGTCAGACCCGCGAGTCCGGTGATCGCCCCCGCGGTGCTCGTCACCTGGACACGGCCCGCAGCGGCCTGCGTCACCGGGCGGCCCCCGTCGCCCAGCGTCACCGCGCCACCGGCCACGGTCAGATCGCCCCCCGCGACGATCGCGTCGATGAGCGACGCAGCGCCGGTCGCATTGACGCTGGTGAAGCCCGACGTGGTGACGGCCCCGATCGTCGCGCCGCCGCCCGCGTTGACGGTGAGCGACGAGACCGCTGCGCCCAACCCGCCGGTGCGGCCCGCGACGTCGCCCGCAGCGGTGACAGTCGTCGCGCCGCCCTGAAGCAAGTCGGCGCGCACCGTGCCTGCGCTCGTGATCTGCGTTGGACCTGCGGCGTTCAGCCGCGCGATTGAGATAGCGCCGGACGCGCCCGTCTTGGTCAGTGTCGCCGCGCCGCGGATGTCGGCTGCGGCGACGGTCAGGTCGCCCCCGCGTGCGGTCGCCTGCAGCGTTCCCGCGCCGAACGTACCGATATCGATGTCCCGTCCCGCCAGCGTCGCGTCGGTTCCGACCGCGGCGGTCGTGATCGACAGCGTCGCCGCGGCATCGGCGGTCAGCGCCGTGGCCGCTCCCACCGTCGTCGCGGCGACACCGCCGCCGCTCGATCGTAGCGCGACAGCCGACCCCGTCGAGGTCGCCTCGGTCACAGCCACACCCGTCGCCCCGGCGGCGTCGATCGCGCCCGCGGCGATAAGCGTCGCAGCACCCACGTTGCGGGCGCTCGACACGATCGTGACGGCTCCGGCGTCGGACGTGACCGCGCCGAGCGCGATCGCATCGCGCGCGGTGACCGCGACGTCGCCCCGCCCCCGGGTCGCGCCGCTGACCGCGAGCGGCCCAGCCGATGCGGTCAGCGTCACTCCGGCGTTCACCGATCGCGCTGACGCGAGCGTGACCCCCGCGGCTCCCGCCACGCTCAGCGCGCCCTCACCCGTAACCGCCGCCGCCGTCACCGTACCGCTGGTGGACGCGAGCGTCACTGCGCCCGCGCGAGACGTCGCGTCGCCCAGCGTCTGCGCGCCGCCGGACGTGGTCGCAATGTTCGTCTGCGCGCTGGTTCCGCCCGTCACCCCGATCGTGCCCGCTGCGGCGATCTCAACTCCCGCAAGGTCGGACGCCGCCGAGCTCAACGCGACACCGGTCCCCGCCACGACCGCGAGCGCGCCGTTCGCGCGCACCGCGCCGGCGTTCACCGCGGCGTTGGCCGAGCTCAGCCGGACCGTTCCTGCGGCGGAGGTCACCGCGCCCAACGTCACCGATCCGCCGCCGGTTGCGCTTGCGAGCACGTTGGCCTGGGCCAAGGTCGCGCCGTTGACCACGACCGCGCCCGGACTCGTCAGCGTGACGCTTGCGGTATCGGACTGCGCGCCCGACAGCGCGATGCTGGTCGCTCCCGTCGCTGTCAGCGCGCCGTTCGCGCGCACGACGCCCGCGGTGAGCACGCCGTCGGCGTCGAGCGTCACCGAACCGCCGGTCGAAGTCACGCCGCCGAGCGTTGCCGCGCCCGAGGCCTGCACCGCCAGAGCCCCGCCGACCGACGTCGCGCCGGTGACCGTCAACCCGCCGTTGCGGGCGCGGAGCAGCGACGCCGCCGTTCCGGTGTCGGTCACGCTGGCAAGCTGCGCGCCGGTCGCGCCGTCCACCCTCACGAAGTTGCGCGCGGTGATCGCGCCGCTCACATCGATGCGGCCGACGGCGCTGAACAGATCGACCGCGCCCCCGTTCGCAGCGACCGTGCCCAGCGTCATCGCGTTAGCGCCTACCGTCACGTTGGTCGCCGCAGTCGTGCCGCCCGTCACCGTCACCGCGCCGCCCGCCGACGCTAGCGACACCGCGCCGGTATCCGACGTCGCGCTGCGGAACGTCAGCCCGGCCCCGCGCGCGACCGTCAGATTCGTGGCGGCGCGCACGTCGCGTGCGCTGACCGCACCTGTGACGGGAGTCGCGGTGGAGCGGAACACCACCGTCGCGCCGGTGGAGCGGACATCGCCGAGCTCGATCGCGCCCGGCGCGTCGAGCGTCACGTCGCCTGCCGCCTGCGCCGCGCCCGCGACGGTGATTCCGCCGCTTGTCGCAGTCAGCGTCGCCGTGCCGGTCCCGGCGGTGACCGCGCCGAGGCGCACGGCCGCGCCGGTCACAACGGCGGACGTGCTCGCATCAACCGCGCCGGTCACGTTGACCGTCGCGCCGGTCGCCGTCAGCGCCACCTGCCCGGTATCGGACGCCGCGCTCCCGAAGGTCAGCCCCGCCGCGCGCGAGACGATCAGGTCGCTCGACGCGCGCACCGCCCCCGCCGTGATCCCGCCGGTCACCGGCAGCGCGGTCGCCTGGAAACGGATCCCCGCCCCGGTTGAACGCACGTCGCGCAGCGCGATCGCGCCCGGCGCGTCGATCAACACCGCGCCGCCCGCCAGGATCGCTCCCGTCGCCGTGATCGCGTCCGTCGCGGTCACCGTGGCGCTCGCGCCCGCGGTCACCGACCCGAGCGCCGCATTCGCGCCTGAGATCGTGACGGCGGTGGCGGCGTTCGTCGCGCCGGTGACGGTCACGAGACCAGCGGGCGATGCGAGCGACACCGCGCCGGTATCCGAAATCGCGCCTCCCAACGTCAGCCCGCCCGCGCGGGACACCGAAAGGTCGGCCGACGAGCGGACCAGGCCGGCCGTGATCGCGCCCGTCGCGGCGCCTCCCGTCGACTGGAAGACGACCGCGCCGCCCACCGACCGGACGTCATCCAGCCCGATCGCGCCGGGCGCATCGACCGTCACTGTTCCGCTCGCCTGGATCGCCCCTCCCACCGTGACGCCGCCGGCCGTAGCCCGCAGCAACGCCGCGCCGTCGATCGCGGTGAGCGGGCCGCCGAGCGCAAGGCTTGCGCCCTCGATCGCCACGGACCTCGCCGCGCTCGTCGCCCCCGTCACCGCCACGACGCCGCCCGGAGCCGCGAGCGAGATCAGGCCGGTATCGGAGGTCGCGCTGGCGAAGGTCAGACCTGCCGCGCGCGACACCGTCAGATCGGTGGACGCCCGCACGGCGCCGGCGGTGATCGCGCCCGTCGCTGGGCCGCCTGTCGACTGGAACACCACCGTGCCGCCCGTCGATCGGACTCCGCCCGTCATCGTGATCGCGCCCGGCGCGTCCACGGTGACGTTGCCGGATGCCTGGGTCGAACCGGTGACCGTAACGCTGGCGGTCGCAGACGTAAGCGCGGCCGCGCCTGCGCCTGCGTTCACGGCGGTGAGCGACAGCGCGTTGCGCGCCCGCGCGGCGACCGAACCGCCGGTCACCGCTCCTGCGCTGAGGCCCGCCCCGCTCGATTCGATCGTCGCAGCGCCCGAGCCGCCCGCCACACCGGCCAGCGTGACCGCGCCCGGAGCGGTCACGCTTACGCCGTTCGTAGCGGACAGCGCGCCCGTCGACGTGATCGTGGTCGCCGCGCCCGCCCCGGCGACGCTCAGCGTCTGTCCCGCGCCGCTGACCGCCACGCCCGCAAGGCTGATCGTTCCGGGCGTCGACAGCGCCAGTCCGTTGACCAGGCGCGTCGCGCCCAGCGTCACCGCCCCGCCGGTCGTCAGCGGCGAAAAGACGGTGCGCGCCGCGTTGACCGACAGCAGCGCGCGCGCATCCACCGTTCCAAGCGTCAGCGGCGCGGCGGCCGTGACGAGCCGAACGCCGGCATCGCCGGTGTTGCTCGCCCCGCTCGGCGCGCCCGTCACGACCGCGATACCGCTCAGGTCGATGCCGGTGTTCGCGTCCAAGATGACCGCGCCAGCGCCGGTCCCGCCCGCGTCGCCGCGGATGGTGAGCCCGGTTGCGCCGGTCGCCCCCGCGATCGTCCCGGTGACGGCGGTGTAGGACGCGGTGCGTCCCGCCTGCTGCACCGCCCCCGCAGCACCGCCCAACCGGATCTCGGCGCCGGAGACTAGCAGATCGGTGCCGACCGTCGCATTTCCGGTCAGCGTCGCGCGCGCGCCGGCCTGAAGCGTCGCGGTTGCTCCCGCATTCGTGTCCCCGACCGTCAGTGCGCCGGTAGTCGCGGTCGCGCCCAGCATGGTTCCGGCGGCCAGGCTGGTGGAGTCGATCGTCACGGCGCTCAGCGACGCCGCGCGCCCTGCGCTCGCCGCGCCGAGGGTTGCGCTCCCCGTCGCGACAAAGTCCAGATCACGCCCTGCGCTCACCGCGGCGCGCGCGCCCGAACCGGACCGGCCGAGCACGTTCACCGCGCGCACGACCAGGTCCGCGCCGCTCGACTGCGACGTTGCGCTGTCGACGACGAGATCGCCGCCCGTCGCGGTCGCCCTCAGTCTGCCGGACGCGCTGAGCGAATCGGCGGTGATCGTTCCAGCGGTCGCCGTGACGTCGAGCGTTCCCGCTTCGGACCGCACCGCGCCCGCGGTCACCGCCGAGCCGGAGATCGCGGCCGCCTGGCTCGCAAACAGGCTGCCGAGCGTCACGGAGCCGCCGCTCGCAAGAACCGAGGCCCCGGCGCCGCCGGAGCCGGGCGCGGCGGGCGCGACCGCGGCGGTTCCGGCCGTCACGGCGGCGGCGGAGATCGCCCCCGCCCCCGCCGAGATGTCGACGCCGTTCGCGGACGCCGACACCAGACGCGACGTGACGTTCCCCAGCGCCACGCCGCCCGTATCCGCCCGCACCAGGACGCCCTGATCGGCGTTGAGCGTCGCCGGTGGCAGCGCAGTGGTCGCGGGCGCCTCCACGATCGGCGCGGTTACGCCGTTCCTCGCGCGTATGTCGATCGCGCCCGCGTCGCCGGAAGCGTTCAGCGCACCGCCTAGGCGGAGCGACACTGCGCCGGTGTTTTCGGTGCCTCGCCCGGTCGGAAAGGCGACGTTGGCGTTCGTCGCCGCGGTCGGCCCCGCCGCCAGCACGATGCCGCGGTCGGTCGCATAAGCCGATGTCGCCGTCAGCGTCGCCTGAACATCGAGCAGCCCGTCGTTGACGGTGCTCCGCGTGGCGCCCGCGAGCAGGATCGAGCTCCCGGTCATCGTGTTGCGCGCGACGATCGGGTTGCTGAGCGGGCTGCCCTCCCGAATGACGACGCTGAGCGGACTCGCCGGATCGAAGCTGATCGTGGTGTCCGTCGCCGCGACCAGCGCGATCTCGCCGGTCGCGGTCAGCGCCCCGCGCGTGTCGATCCGCGCCCCGACCAGCGCCACGATCCCCCGAGTCGCCGCCTGCGCGTTGATCTGCGCCCCCGCCAGCGTCTCGACCGCCTGGGTCGACGACCCCCGCAGCGTCAGCGGCGCGCCCGCGAAGAACAGCGCCGGATCGGTGTCGAGCGTCGAGGCGACCAGCGACCCCACGTTGACCTGCGCGGTCGCCCCGAACAGAACGCCCTGCGGATTGAGCAGGTAGACCGCCACATCCGGGTCCGAGATCAGATTTCCCAGGATACGGCTCTGGGTGATCGTGCCCGGCCCGTCGTTGCCCACCACGCGGTTGAGCACCGCGGCGGCGCCCGTGACGATGGGCAGGCCGGTATCGGGATCGATGGCCTTCGTGAAATTGGCCGTCTCGCGCACCACCGTGCCGCCGGAGCCGACAACGGCCCCGACGTTGAACGACGACCAGTCTATCACCGTCCGCGGCGTCGCCGTGCTGATCGTCAAGGTGCTGCCGTCGGCCGACTTGGTGATGTCCGCAGCGCCGAACGCCACGTTGCCGTCGCTTGGGTCGGGCAGCGTTTGCGCGAGCACGGGCGCGGTCGCCAGCAGCCCGGCCAGCGCCGTGGTCTGCGCCAGCCGTCGCCTGAGCGAACCGTGCTTGGGGCCGGAGCGCGTCGGGAGCGGGGCGGGTCGCATGGAGTGGGTCCGATCCGTTACGGGAACTTGGGGCTGATCTGCGCAGTGAGCGACACGAGCAGGCGATCAGGAGCGCGCCGCTCGTCGATCGACAGCGCGCGATCGAGCGGCCGTGCATAGGTTATCTCGAGCAGCATCGGCCCGGGAAGCCGCGCCCGCACCCCCGCGCCGATCGAGCGAAGATGCCGGTCGTTTTCGGTCGAGAAGGCGTCGAGGTTCCAGATCCAGACGTTGTCGCCGAACGCGTAAAGCTGCAGGTCGACACCTTTCAGCAGGTTGAAGTCGAGCCGCGCTTCCGAATGCACGCCGAGGAACCGGTCTGCGCTGTTGCCGCCCGGATCGTAGCCGAGCCCGACCGTCAGATTGCCCAGCGCCTGCTCGTCGAAGTTCAGCAGCGGGTTGTTCGCCCATTGGCCGAGCACAGTATGGACGACGCTGAACGCGCGGCTGACGCGGCCGAGCGCGGCGACGCTGCCGCGGATGATGGTCGCCTTCGGATCGCCCTGAAATCGCGACGGTGCGTAATTGGAGGCGGTCACCTCTCCCCGTTGCGTCGCATCGAAGATGTCGAGCCCCTTGCGGAACTCGATCGCGCCGCCGATCGAGAAGGACTCCAGCCCGTCGAGCCGCCGCTCGCTGACGCGAGCGTCGATCCGTCCGTAGAGCACGCGAAGCCGGTCGAGATTGAGCGGGGAGAAGCCGGTCGCGTCATGGATGCGGATCTGCTGCTCGATCGCCTCGAAGCCGACCGTCGCCGCCAGCGTCTGGCGAACAGAGCGGACGATCGGCTGGGTGATGTCGAACCCTCCGATGATCGAGCGCGACCGGAGGTCCAGAGTGCCCACGTCCGGGCGCGACCAGGCGTAGGTGAGCCGCGGCCCGGCGGACAGTCCGCTGCCGTTGAGGATCGCGCGATAGCCGACCTGCGCGACCTGCTGCTCCTGCAGCTGCGCGGTCGTCGATCCACCGATGTAGAGCGTGTCGCCGGGCACAATCAGCGCGTTTATGTCGAGACGGGCATAAGCGGTCTCGCGGCCGAGTTGCTTGGATCCGTAGTTCTGGATGTTGCCGAGCACCGACACGCGCTGGGTCACGACGTTGAGGTCGCCGATCACGTCGCCCGGCGCGCCGCCTGCCGGACGCAGCGCGAGTTGAAGGTCCAGTCCCGGCACGTCGCCGGTCAGCAGCAACAATCGCTCGGCGTCGCGCTCGTTCAGCGGATCGAGCGCCCGGAGCCGCTCGATCGTCTCAGCCAGGATCGTACGATACCGTCCGGCCTCGCCGCGGACGCGAACCTCGACGATGCGTGCGAGCACGACGCTGAGCGTCAGCGTGCCGTCTCCGATCTCCTGCGGCGGCACCTGCACCGACGCCACGAAGCCCGCGCGCGCCAGCGCCGCATTGGCCGAGTCGCGTATGGCGCAGACCGCGGACAGCGGCTGCTCTCCGTCGCCCGGCGAGCCGATCCCCGCCAGCACGCGCGCGATTGACTCGGGCAATTGCTCGCGTCCGGCCGCAACGAAGCGAACGGTCGTGATCCGCGCCTTCAGCGGCGAATCGGCGAGCGGACAGGGAGCGGTCGCCACCGCGCCGCGCCCGCTGACCCGCGCCGCGGCGGCGTCCTCCACCGGCGGCGCAGGCTGCTCGACTTGCGCGCGGCTCGGCAGCTGAGGTGCGGGCGCGGGAGCCGGAGTGACCTGCGCCGCCGCCCAGGCGGGAAAGGAGAGCGCCGCAACACCCGCTGCGACTCGCGGACCCCATTGTGCGAAATCAGCCAACGCGATCGTCCCCCCATCGCGGTCGTATCTGCGATCAGCCGCCCGCCTCGCGCTCCCTGCAAGCATCACGGCCGTTCGATGCTAACACGCCTCGACGACGGAATCTTCACAAATTGCTAGTCCGGTACTGAACTTCCTTACGTCACCCGTCAGCGCGACCGGTCCGTTGTTACATCCTGCTGTTCCGCGGGGGAATTTTACCTTGGGATTTCAGCCGGGAATATGACAAGACTCGGGCCACGGGTGGAAGCGGGGGTGAAGATGAGCTCGAGAGCCGGCGCCTATACGCAGGACAACCGCATCGGCCGGCTGACGACCGATCTCGGCAAGGACAAGCTGCTTCTCCTGGGCCTGACCGCGACCGAGCGGCTCAGCGAGTCGTATACGGTGAGCGTCGACGCCTGGAGCGAGACTCCACAGCCGATTCACACGCTGCTCGGCACCGCGATCGGAGTCGCCTTCGCGTCGGACGCCGACGCGAACGTCAACCGCGATTTCGGCGGCGTGCTATGGGAGTATAGCGAACTTGACCGCGACGACCGCGGCCACCGCTACCGCCTGGTCCTGCGGCCGCAGACCGAGTTCCTGACGCTCAACAAGCGCAACCGGATCTTCCAAAAGAAGTCGGCGGTCGACATCGTCAAATCGCTGCTCGCCGGCGACTATCAGATGAAGCTCGAGGGCGCGTACGACCCGCTGGAATATTGCGTTCAGTACCAGGAAAGCGACTTCGACTTCGTCTCTCGGATGATGGAGTACGAAGGAATTTATTACTATTACGTCCACGCGGGCGCGGCGAGCAAGCTGGTGCTGGTCGACAACGCCAATGCGCACGAGGACCTGACGCCCGCCACCGCCAAGGTGATGACCCGCGCCGACCGCCGCCCCGACGCGCCGGTCTGGTCGGTCACCGAGCGTCGGGGCCTTGGTCCCGCGAAGATCACGGTCGCCGACTATGATTTCGAGACGCCCGACACGCAGCTGCTCAAGAGCAAGGCGGCGGCGAAGGTGCTGGGCGAACCCACCAAGCGCGGCAACCAGTCGCAGGAGGGCTCGGCCAACTGGTCCGACAGCGCGGAGATCTACGATTTCCCGGCGAAATACTCGAGCAAGACGACGGCGACAGGCGAGCGGTACGGCGCCGCCTGGCTCGACGCGCATCGGCGGCGGATGGCGCGCAGCTTCGCCGACGGCGCGCTGTTCGCCGCGGCGGTCGGGCGGCGGCTGAAGCTGGAGTACGAAGACGGTTCGGAGGCGGAATACCTTATCGTCGGCACGTCTCACGATTACACCGCACCGTCCTACGACAGCGGCGAGGGCGAGGAGGCGTTCCTGTGCTCGCTCGAACTGATGCCCGCCTCCGAGCAATACCGTCCCGCGCTCGTGACGCCGCGCCCGCGCATCCTGGGCCCGCAGACCGCAGTGGTCGTCGGCCCGGCGGGCGAGGAGATCTACACCGACAAATACGGCCGCATTAAAGTGCAGTTCTTCTGGGATCGCGAAGGCAAGAAGGACGAGAATTCTAGCTGCTTCATCCGCGTCGTCCAGTCGGGCGCAGGGCAAGGCTGGGGCAGCTTCATGCTTCCGCGGATCGGGCAGGAAGTGGTGGTGGAGTTCCTGGACGGCGATCCCGATCGGCCGCTGGTAACCGGCGCGGTCTACAACGGCGCCAACACGACCCCCGCCGCCCTGCCGGAGAACAAGACCCAGTTCGGACTGAAGACCCGCATCACCAAGGGCGGCGGGGGGTTCAATCACTGGTGGGTCGAGGACAAGAAGGGCAAGGAGGTCGTCTGGTTTCGCGCCGAACGCGACTACAAGGCGCATATCGTCCACGCCGACGAGGAGCGCGTCTACGACGACGGCAACCGCACCACCGACTTCAAAACCGGCAACGACACCAAGACGCTCGACAAGGGCAATCTGACCACCCTGATCAAGAAGGGCGACGAGACCCGGACGATCGAAACCGGCAAGCGCACGACGACGATCAACGATGACGAGACATTGGAGGTGAAGATGGGCAACCGCTCCACCACCATCAAGATGGGCAACGAATCGCTCAAGGTCTCGATGGGTAACGTCGACATCAAGGTAGATCTGGGCAAGCACGCGACCGAGGCGATGCAGTCGATCGAGCTGACCTGCGGGCCGTCCAAGTTCAAGATGGACCCGATGCAGATCAGCATGGAAGCGATGATGATCAAGATCGAGGCGAAGACGATCATGCAAGTGAAGAGCCTGATGAAGCAGGACGAGGCGAGCGCCATGAGCATCCTCAAGGGCGGCATCGTGATGATCAACTGAACGGGGGCGTGGCGGCGATGAGCAACGATGTGACGGCTCCGGCTCCTCGAGCATGGCCCCGGGTGAAGTGGACGCGCGCCGCTCAGGTCGCGCCGATGCTCGGCGACTCGGTCGATCTGGCGGCGATCGCGGCGTTGCCGCCCGCGGCCGCATTCCAGGTGCTTCGCGGGACCGATCCGATGGGCGCGGCGCGCTTCATGGCGCAATGCCTCCCGCGCGTCGATGCCGCGCGCTGGGTCGCCGCCTGCTTGGCCGATGCCGACGCGAACCCCAGCCCCGCGCGCGCCGTCGCGGCCAAGGCGGTACGCCGCTGGGTCGCGAACCCGTCCGACGAGGCGCGGCGGCTCGCGTTCGAGGCGGGCGGCATCGCCGGTTGGGACACGATGGAGGGGATGGCGTGCCTCGCCATCTTCCTGTCGGGCGGCTCGATGGCGCCCGCGGGGCAGGAGGTTCCGGTCAATCCGCCCCCCGGCGCATTCGGCCAGGCCGCGGCCGGCTCGGTGCTGCTCGCCGCGTCGGCTGCCGGCGTGCCCGCGTTTGCGAGCCGACTGGCGGCGATGCTCGAGAAGGCGGACGCGATCGCGGCGGGAGAACAGCCTGCATGATGCTGCGTCTGACCATCGAGAACGTGCCGTCGCTGACCTCGGGCGATCCGGTCGAGGTGAGCCTTGCCGAACACGGGCTCGTCATCGGCCGTGCCGCGCACGCCGATTGGACACTCCCGGATCCCAACAATCACGTCAGTTCGATCCACTGCGAAGTCGACTTCCGCGACGGCCGCTATTTCCTGACCGACCGCAGCACCAACGGCACCTTCATCAACGGCGCGGGCGAGCGGCTGACCAAGCCCGTGCAGCTGCGCGACGGAGACCTGCTCCAGATCGGCCATTATCAGGTCCGTGTGGAGGAGGTGCCCGACGGCGGCACGGCGGCGAGCCCTGGCGCGGTCGGCATGACCGCCGGGTTCGGGGGCGGGATCGACTGGGGCGTGGGAGCGGACTCCGCGGCCAAGCCCGTCAGCACGACCAAGTTCGGCCGGGAAGCCGCGCGTCCATTGTTTCAGAGCGCGAACGATCCACTGATGGCCGCGTTCGCCCCGCCGTCAGCCGCGGCGCATCCCGATCCCTTCGGCGTCGGATCGGCCGCCGCCGCACCCGATCCGTTCGGCGTTGCCCCGCGGGCAAGCGATCCGTTCGGCACGCCTTCGCCCGCCGCCGACCCGTTCGCCAAAGCGCCCGCACCGGACCCGTTCGGCGTGCAGGCGGGTCAAGCCTCCTCGCCGGACCCCTTTAAGGTGAGTTCGGCACCGGTCCCGACGGCCGACCCTTTCGGCACGCCGCCCGCGGCGTCGCCCCCTGCCGATCCGTTCGCCGCCGCGCCGAGGTCTGCGCCCGCCGCGGACCCGTTCGGAATGCCCGGTGCGGTCGCTCCCTCTCCCCCGCAGACTCACCCGATTCCTTCGACCGACCCCTGGGCGATGCTGAGCGGAGCAGGCGCTGTCGCCTTTGCGCCCGTTCCGCCTCCCTCCCCGCCGCCGCCGCAAGCCCCGCCTGTCGCGACGGCGCCTGCGCCGCCTGCCGCCCCGCCGCAAGCGGCGACCGCCTCAGACGGACTTTACGGACGCCTGCTGGCCGCCAGCGGGCTCGACTGGCGCGACATGGGCGCGCGCACGCCGGAGGCGGTGGTCGACACCATCGGCCAATTGCTCCGCCAGACCGCTGACGGCCTGTTCAAGCTGCTGGAGGCGCGCACCCGCGTCCGGCACCAGTTCGGCGTCGGCGCGCAGGTGACGACGTTCCAGCGCGCGGGCAACAATCCGCTCAAATGGACACGCTCGCCCGAGCAGGCGCTCAAGCAGATGATCGGCGAGCCCGGCGCGGGCTTTCTGGAAGGGACGCAGGCGGTGCGCGGCGCATTCGAAGATCTCCAGGCGCATGAGATGGCGATGATGGCGGCGATGCAGGAAGCGATGCAGGAGACCATCAAGCGCTTCGCTCCCGACACGATCCGAAACCGGATCAGCGCGCGCGGCTGGCTGAAGTCGGTGCTCCCCGGCAGCCGCGAAGCGACCTTGTGGCGCGCGTACGAGAGCGAGTTCAGCGCCTTCGCCGACGAGAGCGAGGCCGCTTATCTCGATCTCTTCGCCAAGCAGTTCAAGAAGGCTTACGAGCGCATCGTCACCGCATCCGACCAGCCGGGATAACGCCCATGCCAGGACCGCCCGCCTCGCGTATCACCGACATGCATGTCTGCCCGATGGTGACCGGCGTGGTTCCGCATGTCGGCGGTCCGATCGCACTCGGCTGCTTCACCGTCCTGACCGGCATGTTGCCCCAGGCGCGCGCCACCGACATGTGCGTCTGCGTCGGCCCGCCCGACGTGATCGCCAAGGGTTCAGTGACCGTGCTCGTCCAGACCCTTCCCGCCGCCCGGATCGGCGATCTGACCGCGCACGGCGGTGCGATCGTGCTGGGCCTGCCCACCGTGCTGATCGGAGGCTAGCCTGTAGAAGGAAACGCCATGGCGCACTGGCTGGGGATCATCTCGGTTTTGCTGCCCGCCCTGGCGCTGTTCGGCACCTGGATGAGTTGGCGAAGGAGTGAGTTGCGCCGGGACGACGTGCTCGTCTGGGGCAACGACGCGATCGCCGCGCTGGAGACGATCCTTCTCATCTGTATCGACGAGGAAAACCACCGCCCTTCGCCCAACCCCCGAATGGACGACCTGCGGTACAGGACTGCGATCCTGGTCGAGCAAGGGCGGCTGTTCTTCCGCAACAAGGACCCGCACCGCTATGGCGGGTCCAAGCAATCGGCCTATCGCGGCCTCCGCCCCTGCATCCTCGATCCGATGGTCGTCGCGCACCAGATCGCGACCGCTTGGCCGACCGCCGATCCGGCCGACCGTGCGGGGATACGCGTGATCGCCGAAAGCCGCCTGAGAAACTCCGTGTCCTTATTGCAGAAGGAGGTCGGCCGTGATCGCACCGCCTCAGCCGAAACGGGTGAAGGCGGCGACGGTTCGACCCTGCGCCACCTCCTGTCGCAGCTCGAACGGGAGCGGGCGCACAGTCCAGGCTAGTCCCGCCTGCCGCGCCCGCAATTCGGCTTGGCGAGCTGCGTGACTTCTTGGCGTCGCCGCCCTTAACCGCCGCCGGTGTACGCCGTCCCGCTCTGCGGGCGCGCTTCACTACTCGTGACGTGGACCGCGAAGACGATCGCTCTGGCGTGACCGGCGGCTACAGCGCGGGCCGCATGCCGAGCGCGGTTGCTTCCTCCGCGGACAGCACGACCACCGTCGTGTTGTCGGGCGCGCCGCATTCCAGCGTTTCGGCGATCAGCCGGTCCGCCACGGCGTCGATGGTTCCTGCAGACAGGATGGCCGCCATGCGTTCGTCCGTAACGCATTTGGTCAGCCCGTCGCTGCACAGGAGATAGCGATCGCCCGCGCGCGCTTTGTCCACCGCGCTGTCGTACCGCAGGATCGGTTCGGTGCCCACCGCCCGGCTCAGGACGTGGCTCATGGGATGGCTCTCGGCCTCGTCGGGATGAAGCGAGCCGCGATCGACCAGATCCTGCACCAACGTATGGTCACGGGTCATCTGCGCGAAGTCGCCGCCGCGCAGCCGGTAGATTCGGCTGTCCCCGACCCAGATCAGCAGCACGTCGTCGGCATCGCAATGAACCAGCACCGCGGTGGTGCCCATCTGCTTGCCGGCCGCGGACGCCGCCGTGTTGATCGCGCGATTGCCCTCCTCGATCGCGTGGACGATCGCCGCCCCGCGCGCGTTGCGGTTGATCCGCAGATCGAGCGCGGCGAGCTGTCCGACCAGCGTCTGCGACGCCCATTGACCGTTATCATGCCCCCCCATGCCGTCCGCCACGACCCACAGCGCCACGTCGTCGCGCGCCAGCATCGCATCCTCGTTGACCTTGCGGACCAGCCCGACATGAGTTCGTGGCGCGGAGCGGTAGCGGAGTTGCATCAGACGACCCCCTCGAAGAGCAAGCGCTCGAGAAGCGCGGCATCCACCGCATCGCTCTTCACCATCGGGTCGCCGCATGGCGCGCCGGTCCACCAGACGGAGACGGGCGGAGCGTCTTCCCCGCCGTCCGTCGCGGCGGAGCCGATCACTTCGATCAGCGCGGCCGCATCGATCCGGCCGGCGACCGCGTCGTAGATCGCAGCGTCCAGCACCTCGCCGAGCGGGGTCACTCCTGCCCAAACGCCCTCTCCCGCCCTGCCCGCTGCGAGAGGGAACAGCCGCCCTGCCCGATCGATCGAGGGCGCGATCGCCAGATGCAGCGCCAACGGGCCCAGCCGTCCCGCCGGAACGTAGCCCTGCCACAAGGGCGCGGCGTGCATCGCTTCCGCAAAGGCGTCTTCGTCACGCGAGCCGCGCAGCGCTGCGATCCCGGCGGTGAGCCACTGGTCCACCGCGTCGAGCGTCTCGTCGGGCCAGCCGCAGCGGATGAAGTCGCCGTGCGCGGGGAGCTTGCCGAACAGCCCCGCCACGGCCGGCATCAGAGTTGAGCCGGACAGCGCAGGGTGAACGGCCCATCGGCGGCGAACGGGTCCGGCCCGCCCGCCACGGCCACGTCGATCGCGGTGGCGGGGGAGAAGCTGAAGCGATACTGTCCTGCCGCGGTCGCCGCCTTCTGCCCCTTGGCGAGGAGGCGGAACAGCGCCCAAGGGCCCTCCTCCCGCAAGGGCGGCACCGCGGGATCGCCGGTCGCGATCAGCTCCGCGACCTGGCTCCCGCCGGTCGACCAGCTCATCCGCTCCGGCGGCGCCGCCGGGGCGAGGTCCATGGGGACACCGCCCGCCCGCAGCCTGACCGCGGTCTTGTTGGTGGGAGCGGCCGACAGGCGCAGCACCAGATTGCCGCCCATGATCGCCTGAACTTCGGACGCTCGCTGGAACGCGCGCGCCGACGCGGGGGTGAAGGAGGCGACGGTCGGCTCGTCGATCCATCCCCATGCCGCGCCGCTACGGTCGATGTAGGGGCCGAGCTGGTCCCGGCCGAAGCCGTCGACGATCCCCGCGACGCGCGAGACGTCTGCGGGCTGGAGATCGGCGCCCGCACCGAACGGATAGCCCGCTCCCATCACCCCGTTGCACGCCGCCGCCACGTTCTTGCTGTACGCATCGCGCAACTCGCTCGTCCGCTGGGTCTCGCTCCGCTTGCTCGATCCGCCCGCGACCTGGGTCACGAACGCGCCGAGCTGCGGCGCGGTCGCGCCCGCGTTGGCCGCCGCGACGCTCAGTTCCGCCGCCGCCGCGGCGATCTGCCCC
>SXHP01000293.1 GCA_005773165.1 Sphingomonadales bacterium
CGCTGCTGCTCGCCGCCCGACAGCGTCGCGGGCCGCGCCTCCGCCCGGTGGGTCAGCCCGACCCAGGCCAGCATCTCGCGCACCGGCTGGGCGATGTTCGGTTCGGGCACGCCCGCGACGCGCAGGGGGAGCGCGATATTGTCGGCGGTCGACAGGTGCGGGACCAGCCGGAAATCCTGAAACACCACCCCGATCCGCCGCCGGAACCCGGGCAGCCGCTCGCGGGGCAGCAGCACCATGTCCTCGCCGAACAGGCGGATGACGCCCCGGCTCGGCCGCTGCGCCAGGTAGAGCAGCTTCAGCAGCGACGTCTTGCCTGCCCCGCTCGCCCCCGTGAGAAAATAAAAGGCGCCCGCGCCCAGCGTGAAGCTGACGTCGGACAGCGTCTCGTCCCCGGTCCCGTAGCGCAGGCCGACATTCTCGAACTGGACGATGCTCGCCATGTGGCCCATGCCTTCGCACACCGTCAGGGGCCACGACAAGCATCGGGGCTGTTTGGCCGCCCGCCGTGCCGAAATCGGCCGCCGCGGGCCAGCGGATCAAACCTTGCCACGATGCGCGCGCGCGTGCTTAACGATGGCTGGCGGTGCGATGCAGGTGTGAAGCGTCTCGATGATCCTCGAATGCCCTGAGTGCAGCACCCGCTATCTGGTGCCCGACAGCGCGATCGGGGTCGACGGCCGGACGGTGCGCTGCGCCACCTGCCGCCACAGCTGGTTTCAGCCTCCGCTGCCGGTCGAGCCCCCGCCCGCGGCGATCGCTGCCGCCGAGCCGGATGCGGAAGGGAGCGCGGCTGAAGCGCCGGCGCGCTTCGCGCCGCCGCCGCCCCCGCCCGTGATCGAGGCTGCGCCGCCGCAGGATTACGACGCCTTTGCGCACCGGCCGCCGTTTCGGCCGACCCGCAACCTCCAGCGGCGGCGGACCTGGGCGGCGGTGATCGCGGGGCTGCTGATGCTCGCCGGGGTCGCCGCGATCATCTGGCTGGGCGCGCCCGGGCTCGCGTCGCGGCTCGGACTGCCGATCGGGTCGGCGGAATCTCCGCTCCGGCTCAAGGACAATCCGATCGAGCGCCGCAAGCTGGAGAACGGGTCGGAGCTGTTCGCGGTGAGCGGGCAGGTGACCAACCCCTCCTCGACGCGCCAGCGGGTTCCCGATATCCGCGCCGAGCTCCGCGACGCGCAGGGGCGGCTGGTCTACGGCTGGACGATCACGCCGGAGCGCCGCGTCCTGCCGCCGGGCGGCAGCATCGAGTTCAATTCGGCTAAGCTCGACGTGCCGTCCAATTCGAAACGCCTGGAGCTGAGCTTCGCGGGCGAACCGGCGCGCTAGACCCGTTCGCGCCCTAAACCCGGTTGCAGGCTCCGGATCGCCCTGCTAGGGGCACGCGCCTACCGGCTGCCGGGTTTCCGGCGGTGTGCACGTGCGGTCGTGGCGGAACTGGTAGACGCGCAACGTTGAGGTCGTTGTGGCCGAAAGGCCGTGGAAGTTCGAGTCTTCTCGACCGCACCACATGTTCCCCGGGGCGGCGGCGTCGCCCTCGGGCCGGTAGCCCCTCCTCAGCTTTGATCTGCATCAGTGCGATTGTCGGACCGGTTCGCATCCGGCGGCGGCCCGCGCGCGTAGTCGTCTCCGGACCGTAGCGAACGGCGGCGGCCCGTGTGAGAGGGTGCGCAGCAAGCGGCATGACTGACCCGACCCGTCTGGCGGCGCTGCTCGCGACCTTCGACTCGTCGACCCCCGCGTTGACGCTGTTCCGGGTCGCGAGCGGCGTCCGGATGGTCGGCCCGCCGGTCGACGGCGTCGCCGCGCTCCTCGTGCTGCACGGCGCGATGCTGCTGGAGGTGGACGGCGAGCCCGCGCAGACGGTGGCGTCGGGCGGCCTCGCACTGGTGTCCTCTGGGCGCTCGGCCCGGCTTTCCCCCGCCGGCGTCCCGGTCGTGGCGACCGTAGACGGGCGCGGAAGTCTTCAGCCCCGCGAAGGCTGGCTGGTCGCCGAAGCGTCGCGGGGGCGCGAACCCGCGCTGGTTGTCGCGGCGGGGCGCATCGCGGGCAGCAGCGGGCTCGGCGTGACCGGCACGCTGGTGATCCCCTTGGGCGCGTGCCGAACCGCGCGGCCGATCTTCGCGCTCCTGCGCGCCGAGTGCGAGCGCGGCGCGGCCGGGCACCCCGCGCTCGCCGCCGCGCTGATGAACGCCTGCGTCATCCAGGGTCTGCGCCGCGTCATCGCCGCAGGGCCGCAGGCGGCGGACGTGCCGATGCAGCGCGGCCTCATCGGCCGGGCGGCGGCCGCGATCCGCAGCCGTCCCGCCGAGCCGCACACGGTGGACACGCTGGCGACGCTGGCTGGGATGAGCCGCTCGACCTTCATCCGCCATTTCAAGCGCGCGTTTCGCCTTGCGCCGAGCGAATACGTCCAGCAGGTGCGGCTGGAGGAGGCGCGGACGATGCTGGAGGCGACCGACCTGCCGGTCGGGACGATCGCCACGCGCACCGGCTTCGCCAGCCGCAGCCATTTCTCCCGAATGTTCCGCGCCGCGTTCGGCAACGATCCCAGCAGCCATCGCGAGCGCGTCCGCACCGGCGCCTGACCGCCGAACCGCGCCGCCCCGGCGTCCCACGCGGATCGAATCCCGCGGCTCGACGCCCAGTCGTGCTTTCCTGTGCCAACCGCCGTGCCTTCAGCGTTCAAACTCGCGGTCGCGCCAAGAGCGTTGACGGAAGCGAAAACGTGAGTTCCACGCGGGTCGTTGCACCGCCGTTTCGATCGCCCGAACATGATTCCGATCCGGTCGTTTCGGCTGCGCATGGAACGTCCCCGATCCGAGCCCGTTCTGACAGCACGATCCAGCGAGGTCGTGAACTGGCCTATAACCAAACACTTAGGAGCGTAACATGCCCGGTCTTTCTAACATCTTCGGCAGCGACGACAGCAGCAGCAGCAACGACCAGAACGCGTCGGGCACCCTGGTGGGTGACGCCAGCAGCGCGCTGGGCCTCGACGCCTCGTCGTCGCAGACCAACCAGTCGACCGACGAGGACGGCAATTCGTCTTCTTCGACCAACGACAATTCGGTCGGCCTCGACACCAGCACCGACGGCCTGCTCGGCGCGGTGGGCGACTCGATGAGCTCGAGCGACGAGAGCACCTCGTAATCACGAGGTAACCGGGGGCGGACGGCTGCGGCCGTCCGCCCCAGCTTGTTTATAGACGGTGCCCGCTGCCATGCCGACCGGCGTCCTGCTCGACCCCAACAACCGATTGCTCGGTGGGGCGACGGGCGATTTCAGCCTGTACGGCGCGCAGCCCGCGGTAACGATCGGGACCGCGCGTCCCCCCGCTGCGGATCCGACGCTGCTCACCGTGCCCAGCAGCCCTGCCCCCGCCGCGCCCGCTGCGGATGTCGCGCCGGCCGCACCCTCCCCCATCTCCATCGACACGCCGCTCGCCGGCGAAAGCGCGCCGCAAGCGGCGACCGCCCTCGCCCTGCAGTCGCTCCAGGCGCCCGCGGCCGTCGCGTCCCCGACGCTCGCCCCGCAAGTCGCCTCCCCCACCGGCTCGGGTTCGACCGCGCCGATCGTCGCGGACACCGCGCTTCCCCTCACCGCGCGCACCGCCGACGCGGCCGAGCCCGCCGCGGCGATGGGTCAGGGTCTGTCCGCCGCAAGCCTCGCGGCCCCCGTCCTCGCGGGCGGTGAGGCGGTATCGCTTCCCTCCGTCGCGCTCGCCCCCGCGATCGCCGCGCTGGGCGCGCCGCAGCTTGCCGGGCTCGATGCGCCGGTCGGCGACGTGGTTTCGGTCGGCGTCGCGCGAGCAGAGGACGCGACCGCCCTGCTCGACCGCGCGGTGACCGATGCGGTTCCCTCCGCGGTCGAAACGGTGATCGGCGCGGCGACCCCCGCGATCGACGCGACGGTTGGTCCGGCCGGGCTCGTGACCCCCGCGAGCGAAACCGTCGCCGCCGCCGCCGCCGCGCTGCCCAAACCCGAAGCCGTGACCGAAGCCGTCGCGGCGGCGCTTCCCGAAGCCGAAGCGGCCGTCGAGACCGTCACCGCCGCGCTGCCCAAGCCGGAGGTTGCGACCGAAGCCGTCTCCGGCGCGGAGGCGGTCGCGGACGTGGTCGCGGCGAGCGCGGTGGCGGCGGTCGACAAGCTCGCCGACACGGGCGCGGACGCGCCCGGGCTGACCGCGACGACCGCCGGCGACGAAGTGCTCGGCGGCTCCGATCCCGCGGGCGGGGTCACCACCCTCGTCTCGATGGTGGAGACCGCGGCGGTGTTCGAGGTCGGCCGACCCGGCGAGCAGCCCCAGGCCGCGGCCGCGAGCGGATCGATCGTCGATTCGCTTGCGTCCGACGAGGCTCCCGGCGCGTTGCTGGGCGACGCGGCCCCCGCCGACGATGACGAGGACAGCCTCGTCGCCGACCTCGACAACGGAGTTCCCGGCCTGCCATGACCGACGCCGCCCGCCCGGTGACCACGCCGTCCGACATCCGCGCCGCGCAGGACCGCGCCACGGAAGCGACCGCGCATGTCATCGCGCTCGACAGCGCGCAGCGGTCCGCCGAGCTCGATCACGGCGATGAATTCGCCTCCGCGCTGCGCCAGTGCAAGCGGCTGATCTGGACCGCGGCGGCGTTCAGCGGCGGGGTCAACCTGCTGTTCCTCGCCTCGCCGATCTATCTGACCGAAGTCTACAACCGCGTCATCCCGTCGGGTTCGATCCCGACCCTGGTGTCGCTCAGCATCGGCCTGCTGCTCGCGCTGGCGACGATGGCGGTGTTCGACGCGGTGCGCGGGCGCATCCTGATCCGCGCCGCCGCCCGGCTCGACCGCATCCTCGCGCACCGCGCGTTTCAGGCGATCATCGAATTGTCGGCGCGCAACGGCGCGACGTCGAGCAACGCCAACATGCTCCGCGATCTCGACCAGTTCCGCAGCGTGCTGGCGGGGCCGGGGGCGCAGTTCTTCTTCGACGTGCCGTGGATGCCGCTGTTCCTGATCGTCCTGTTCCTGATCAACCCGGTGCTGGGCGCGGTCGGCCTGTTCGGCGCGGTGACGCTGCTGGCGATGGCGGTGTTCAACAACCGGGTGACCCGCGATTCCGCCGAATCCGCGCAGGAGGCGGCGACGCGCTCCTACCGGTTCACCGACGCGGTGGCGCGCTACGCGGGGCCGGTCCGCGCGATGGGGATGGAGGACGCGCTGTCGGTGCACTGGCACGTCGACCGCGACACCATGATGCGCCGCCAGGCGGAGGGCAGCGACCGCGGCGCGGACATGGCGTCGGCGATCAAGTTCCTGCGCCTCGTGCTGCAGAGCGCGATGATCGGCATCGGCGGCTATCTGGTGGTGCAGGGATCGATGCTGCCCGCCAGCATCTTCGCCGCCAACGTCCTGCTCGGCCGCGCGCTCGCGCCCCTGGAGATCGCGGTCACCGGTTGGCGTGCGATCGGCAACGCGGTGTCGGCGGGACGCCGGGTGCAGAAGTCGCTGAGCCAGGCCCCCCAGCGCGAGACCAAGGTCGAGCTGCCCGCGCGCGACGTCGCGATCCATCTGGAGAAGGTCAGCTACGTCCCGCCGGGCGCGAAGCAGCCCGCGCTCCGCTCGGTCGATCTCGACATCGCCGCGGGCGAGATCGTCGGCATCGTCGGCCCGAGCGGCGCGGGCAAGACGACGCTCGCGCGCCTGCTCGTCGCGGTCACCAGCCCGACTCAGGGGCGCTGCACGATCGGCGGCGTCGAGGGACGCCACTGGACGCCGGAGAACCTGGCCAAGACCGTCGGCTACCTGCCGCAGACCGTGGGGCTGTTCCCCGGCACCATCCGCGAGAACATCGCGCGATTCACCCGCGCGAGCGACGAGGAGGTCGTCGAGGCCGCGACCCGCGCCAACGTCCACGACATGATCATGGCGTTTCCCGACGGTTATGAGACCAAGGTCGACGAGGGCGGATCGGGGCTGTCGGGCGGGCAGCGCCAGCGGATCGGCCTGGCTCGCGCGATGTTCGGCTCACCCCGCCTCCTCGTTCTCGACGAGCCCAACGCGCACCTCGACGCCGACGGCGAGGAAGCGCTCGCCGCCGCGCTCGCGACGCTGAAGGCCGAAGGATCGACGATCGTGCTGATCGCGCACCGGCTCAATCCGATCGCGCACGTCGATCGGGTGATCGTGCTGTGCAAGGGCGAGCTCCAGCTCGACGGGCCGCGCACCCATGTGTTCCGCAAGGTCAAGACCGAGCTGATCCGCTCGGTCGCCCGGGAGCCCGTGAGCCAACCGGTGGAGGCGGTATGAAGCTCGACTTCCTTTCGCTCGGCGGCGGGGCGACGCCGCTGCCGCGCGCCGCGATCGAGCGGCAGATGCGCCGCCTGGACGTCAAGCCGCTCGACCATGCGGGCCGCGCGATCAAGGTGGGCGTGATCGCGCTCGCCGCTTTCCTCGCCTTGTTCATCGCCTATGCCGCATTCGCGCCGATCTCCGCCGCCGCGATCGCCGACGCCGAAGTGTCGGTCAGCGGCGACAAGGTCGTCATCCAGCCGGTCTCCGGGGGCATCGTCACCCAGGTGCTGGTGCGCGAAGGACAGCGCGTGCGCGCGGGCCAGCCGCTTGTCCGCCTCAACGGCGTCCGCTCGGGCGCGACGCTCGCGCAGGCGCAGGCGCGCCGCGATTCGCTTCGCGCGTTGGAGGCGCGGCTCCTCGCCGAACGCGACGGGCTGTCCGCCCTCGCCTTCCCGCCCGATCTTGCGACGCGCGCGTCCGATCCCATCGTCGCCAAGGCGATGGCGACCCAGGCGCGCATCTTCGCGCAGCGCGCCTCCGTGCTCGGCGCGGACCGCGCGACGACGACGCAGGATCTCGCCGCCGCCCGCGCGCGCGCCGCCGCCTCGGCGCAGCAGCTCGCGCTGATCAGCGACGAACTGCGCGACTATCGCTCGCTCTACGCCCGCGGGTTCGCGCGCAAGACGACGATCCGTTCGCTGGAGCGCACCCAGGCGCAGCTCACCGCCGATACGCTGGCGGGCCGCGCCGCGGTCGCGCAGGCGGAGATCGCCGAACAGCGGGTGCGCGACTCGCAGGGTCTCGACCTGTCGTCGCAGCTCGGCGGAGTGCAGGAGCAGCTCGCGCAGGTGACCCCGCAGCTCGACGTGTCGCGCTATGCGGCCGATCAGGACGTGATCCGCGCGCCTGCGGCCGGCCGCGTGTCGGGCGTCACGCCGATGGGGTCCGGCATGGTCGTCGGCAGCGGCCGCACGCTGATGGAGATCGTCCCCGACGGGCGCGCGCTGATCATCGAGGCCAGGGTCAAGCCGCAGGACATCGACGACGTGCGGATCGGCCAGCCCGCGACGATCCGCTTCGCCACCGTCAACCCGCACGGCAAGACCGCGTTCGACGGCCGCGTCGTCACCCTGTCGCCCGCGCGGATCGATCAAGGCGGACAGTCGTTCTACAAGGCGCAGGTCGTCCTCAACGACGCCGCGGAGGCGCGCCGGGAGGGGCTGACCCTTCAGCCCGGCATCCCCGCCTCCGTCACCATCAAGACCCGCAGCCGGACGCTGTTCAATTATCTGACCGCGCCGCTGACCGACGCGATCAGCCGCAGCTTCCGCGAAGAATGAAGGAGTGACGTCATGCCCGGATTGTTGAGCAACCTGTTCGAAAGCGACCTTTCGGCGCTCGATCAACCCTTGTCGGGCGATCAAGCGAGCTCGTCGGAGGGGTCGTCGTCGGACAACGGGTCGGCCGAAGAGGAGGCGGGTTCGTCGTCGCAGAGCCAGTCGAGCCAGTATGACGCGGAAGCGGGCGGCGGTCTGGACCTGTCGCACAGCGTCGGCGTGTCGCACTCGGCGGAGGCGTCGTGGGAGGGCCCGGACGGGACCACCCACAGCTATTCGAACGATACCGATGTCGTCTTCACCGCCGACGCCAGCGCTGCGCTCGGAGCGGCGGGGTCGCTGGGACAGTCGAGCTTCGACGAAAGCTGAAAACCTAAACTTACGCGATGGTGCAGCGGCGGCGGACGGTTCACATACCGGGAGCGGGCGCAACGGGCCACGCCGCTCGCTCGCGAAAGGTCGTCCTTGCCAGCCTATCTCAATGCCGTCGCCACAGCCGTTCCGGCGCACGACATCCACCACGCCTTTCTCGCCTGGGCGGAACACCGCGTCGCGCCGCGCGAAGCCGCGGTGTTCGCGCGAATGGCGCGGCGGTCGGGCATCGCGCACCGCTGGTCGGTGCTGCCGCCCGCGCCCGGCGGCGGCTCGCCGGTCGCGCCCGGCGGCTTCTACGATTCCGATCCGCTTCCCGGCACCGCCGACCGGATGCAGGTCTATGCGCGCGAAGCCCCCGCGCTCGCGCTGCGGGCGATCCGCACCCTGTCCGCCGGGTGCGATCTCGGCGGCGTCACCCATCTCGTCGTTGCGAGCTGCACCGGCTTCGTCGCGCCCGGCATCGACCAGATGATCGCCGCCGAGCTTGGGCTGGGGGAGGTCGAGCGGCTGCTGATCGGCTTCATGGGCTGCTACGCCGCGGTCGCCGCGCTGCGCAGCGCCCGCCACATCGTCCGCTCCGAACCGCAGGCGCGGGTGCTGGTGGTGACGGTCGAGCTGTCGACGCTTCACCTTCAGCCCGCGACGGAGATCGAGCCGCTGCTGGCGATGCTCCAGTTCGGCGACGGCGCGGCGGCGGCGCTGGTCACCGGCGACCGCCACGGCTTCGCGATCGACGCCCCCTTCGCCGCGACCCTGCCCGATTCGGCCGACCTGATCCGCTGGGACGTCACCGACCGCGGCTTCGCGATGCACCTGTCGGGCGCAGTGCCCGGGCGGATCGGCGCCGCGCTCGCCGACCCCGCCCTCGCCGCCCGGGTCACCGGCGGACGCGACGTGGACGCCTGGGCGGTCCACGCTGGGGGGCGCTCTATCCTCGATGCGGTCGCAGGCGCGCTGTCGCTCGATCCCCATGCGCTCGACGCCTCGCGCGGCGTGCTCGCCGACAACGGCAACATGTCCTCCGCCACATTGATGTTCGTCCTGGCCCGGCTGCTCGCCGGTCCGCGGGTCGCGCACGGCGTCGCGCTCGCCTTCGGCCCCGGCCTCGCCGCCGAGGGCTTCGCGTTCGCGAGCGCCTGATGCTGGAGACGCGCGTGCAGGGCGAGGAGCTGATGGACGCCGACGACCTCGACTCGGGCGTCTATGCCGCGGTCGTCGCCGACCTGGCGCGCGTCAACACCGTCACGCTTGCGGCGCGGCCCACCCTCGCCTTTCTCGACCGCAACGCGCGTCACCTTCGCCGGCTTCGGCTGCTCGACGTCGGTTTCGGCGACGGCGACACGCTGCGCCGCATCGCGCGCTGGGCCGAGCGTCGCGGCGTCGAGGCGGAGCTCGTCGGCGTCGATCTCAACCCCCGCAGCGAAGCCGCTGCCCGCGCGCGCACCCCCGCCGACCTCCCCATCCGCTACGTGACCGGCGACTATGCGGCGATGCCGAGAAGCCCCGAGGGGCACGGCTGGGACGCAATCGTGTCCAGTTTGGTTGCGCACCATATGACACACGCCCAGCTGGTGGCATTCGTCCGCTTCATGGACGCCAACGCCCGATCCTGGTTCGTCAACGACCTGCACCGCCACGGCTTCGCGTTTCGGGGCTTTCCGCTGCTCGCGGCGCTGGCGCGGTGGCACCCGATCGTCCGCCACGACGGCCGCCTGTCGATCGCCCGTTCGTACCGCCCGGCGGAATGGCCGCCGATCCTCCACGAAGCGGGCGTTACCGGCGCCCGCGTCTTTCGCGCCTTTCCGTTTCGCCTGTGCGTCGCCAAGACTTCGTGAGGGCGCCCGCGCTGATCGTCGGCGGCGGTCCCGCGGGCGCGGCCGCGGCGATGCGGCTGGTCCATGCGGGGCTGCCGCACCTGCTCGTCGAGCGGACCCGCGAGACCGGCGACGCGCTGTGCGGCGGCTTTCTCAGCTGGCGGACGCTTCAGTCGCTCACCGCGCTCGGCATCGGGGCGGACCGGCTCAACGTGCGGCCGATCACCCGCGTCCGCGTGGTCGCGGGGACGCGGGAGGTCGAGGCGCGGCTTCCCGCGCCCGGCCTCGCGGTCTCCCGCCGCCGACTCGATTCGGTCATGCTGACCCAAGCGGTCGCGATGGGCGTGCCGGTCGAGCGCGGCGTCACCGTCCGCGCGGTCGAGGGCGGCGAGGCGCGCACCGCGGACGGCGCGACGATCGCCGCGGACGCGCTGTTCCTCGCCACCGGCAAGCATGACGTGCGCGGCGTCGCCCGACCCGAAGACGCGCGCGGCGACGACCCTGCGCTCGGCCTGCGCGTTCGCCTCGCGCCCTCCCCGGCGCTGAGCGCGCAGGTCGGCGACGCGGTCGAGCTCCACCTGTTCCCCGGCGGCTACGCGGGGGTCGCGCTGCAGGAGGACGGCAGCGTCAACCTGTGCATGGCGGTGGAGCGCTCGCGGTTGCAGGAGGCGGGCAGCCCCGCCGCGCTGCTCCGCACGCTCGGCGACGCGCTCCCCGTTCTCGGCGATCGCCTCGCCGCCTGGGACGGCGCCGCGCCCGACGCGATCGCCAACGTTCCCTATGGCTGGCGCGCGCGCACCACCTCGCCCCATGTCTTTCGGCTGGGCGATCAGGCGGGGGTCATCCCGTCACTGGCGGGGGAAGGCATGGGGATCGCGATCGCCAGCGGCCGCGCCGCGGCGGCCGCCTATGCGCGGGGCGAGACGCCGCCCGCATGGCAGGCGCGATTCGCCCGCACCCTGGCGACGCCGATCGGCGTCGCCGCGCTGCTCCGCCGTCTCGCCGAAAGCCGCCGCGCGCCCGCGCTGCTGCCGCTGCTTCGCCCGGCGCTGATCCGCATCGTCGCCGACCTGACCCGCATCAGCGACTGACTTCTTGACGTCCGCCCCGCCGGAGCCGAAATTCATGCGCATGGACCAGATCAATCTTTCCGAAGCCGAATGGCGCAAGCGGCTCACCCCGGAGCAATATCATGTGCTGCGCGAGGCGGGTACGGAGCGCGCGTTCAGCGGGCGGTTGAACGACAACAAGGCCGACGGGCTGTACCGTTGCGCCGCCTGCCAGCTCGACCTGTTCGACAGCGCGGACAAGTTCGACTCAGGGTCGGGCTGGCCCAGCTTCACCCAGCCGATCGAACCCGATCGGGTCGCGGATCACAGCGACACCAGCCACGGCATGACCCGCACGGAGACGCGGTGCGCGCGCTGCGACAGCCATCTGGGCCATGTCTGTCCCGACGGCCCGCCGCCGACCGGGCTTCGCTATTGCATGAACTCGGTCAGCCTCGACTTCCGCCCGCGCAAGGGCTGAGGGCGCGAAGCGCGACGCGCTTGTAGGCCCGGCGGTTAGCGCGTATTCCGCGCCGCGCTGATGGCTCGCGCAAAGTCCCCCAAATCGCCGCCCCGCTCGCCCTGGCGCCGCCGGTTCGTTCGCGCGCTTCAGGTGCTGGTCGCCATGACGTTGCTCGGCGTCGCCGCGCTCGCGATCGCGGTCTATGTCGCAAAGGCGCAATTGCCGTCGCTCGAGGAGCTCAAATCCTCGCCCAACGGCCAGATGATCCGCGTCCACGCCTCCGACGGATCGGTGATCGTCTCGCTGGGCCCCAGCTACGGCCAGTGGCTGCCGTATGATCGCATCCCCGCGGTGATGCGCGACGCCACCGTTTCGGTCGAGGACCGCCGCTTCCGCTCGCACCTGGGCGTCGATCCGATCGGCGTCGCGCGCTCGTTCAAGGTGCGGCTGGAGCGCGGCCGCTGGACGCAGGGCGGGTCGACCATCACCCAGCAGCTCGCGCGCACCATCTTCCTGTCGACCCAGAAGAAGTTCGGCCGCAAGTTCCGCGAGGCGATCCTCGCGCTCGCGATCGAGCGCCAGTTCACCAAGGATCAGATCCTCGAGCTCTATCTCAACAAGGTCTATTACGGCGGCGGCGCGTACGGAATCGATGCGGCGAGCCGTCGATTCTTCGGCCACGGCGCCGACGAGCTGACCCTCGCCGAGGCCGCGGTGATCGCGGGCCTGGTCAAGGCCCCCTCCAATTACTCCCCCACCGCCGACGTCGACGCCGCCAGGGGCCGCGCGGGCGTGGTCATCGAGGTGATGAAGGAGACGGGCGCGATCACCGCGGGCGAAGCGGCGCGCGCCGATGTCGAAGGGCTGAAGCTCGCCCCCGAGCCCAAGCAGAACAGCGTCCGCTATTTCACCGACTGGGCGCTGCCGCAGCTCGACGTGCTGATCGACGAGCAGCAGGCGCCCTTGGAGGTCTGGACCACGCTCGATCCCGCGATGCAGCGCGCCGCCGACGCCGCGATCCGCAACAATGCGCCCGCCGGGGCGCAGGGCGCGCTGGTCAGCCTCGACCGCGACGGCGCGGTGCGCGCGATGGTCGGGGGCACCGATTACGTGTCCTCGATCTACAACCGCGCGACCCAGGCGGAACGCCAGCCGGGCTCGGCGTTCAAGCTGTTCGTCTACCTCGCCGCGCTGGAGGCCGGGCACAAGCCCGAGGACACCATCGTCGACGAGCCGGTGACGATCGACGGGTGGAGCCCCCGCAACGATTCGCGGCGCAATTCGGGCGCGGTCTCCCTGCGCACCGCGTTCGCCTATTCGCTCAACACCGTCGCGGCGAAGCTGGGGCAGGAGGTCGGCTTCGCCACCGTCGCCGACATGGCGCGCCGGTTCGGGATCACGACGGCCGTCAACACCCACCCGTCGATGGTGCTCGGCACGTCGGAGCTGCGGCTGATCGACATCACCCGCGCCTTCGCCAGCGTCGCCAACAAGGGGGTGGCGGTCGCCCCCTACGGCATCACCCGCGTGACCGCGAACGGCGAGACGATCTACACCCACGAGGTCGATCGCAGCCACGTTCTGGTCGCGCCCTATGTCGCGGCGCAGATGACCGATCTGCTCCAGACCGCGGTCAACACCGGCACCGGGCGCGCCGCGCAGATCGGCCGCCCGGTCGCGGGCAAGACGGGAACGACCAGTTCGTCCAAGGACGGCTGGTTCCTGGGCTTTTCGAGCGGCCTGACCACCGGCGTGTGGTTCGGCCGCGACGACGCCCGCCCGATCCGGGGGCTGAGCGGCGGCCGCGCGCCCGCGGAGGCGTTCGCCGCCTTCATGCGCCCGGCGGTCGCCAAGCGGCCGATCGAGCAGTTCGAGACGCAGGTGACGCTGCCCGAATGGCAGCTCGAACCCGATGAGGAGAGCTATTACGGCGATCCGGGCAACGGCGAGGCGGACGGCGGGATGATGGTCGACCCCGACGGCAACCCGATCGCGCCGCCCGACGACGCGGAGGAGGCGACGGCGGAGGATCCCCGCTCGGGGGCGGCCGACACCGCGCCCGCGACGCTCGACGACCTCAACCAGGACTGGATCGACCGGGTCACCGGGCGCGGCGAGCCCGCACGCGGCGCGCCGCCCCCGCCCCAGCGCACGCCCCCCCCGCGCGAGCCTCAGGACGAGCGGCCCACCCAGTGAAGCGCCGCGCCGTGCGCGCGCAGCCATGCGCGCGCCGGCGTCGGATCGGACCCGGAGAGTTCGGCGACCAGCGCGTGAAACGCGGGCTGGTGGTTCATGTGGACCCGGTGCGCCACCTCATGCGCCGCGGTCGCGCGGCGGACCCATGACGGCGCCAGCAGCAGCCGCCAGCTGTAGCGGATCGCACCCGACGTCGAGCAGCTTCCCCACCGGCCGCGCGGATCGCCGACCGAAACGCGGGTGACCTCCACCCCGGCGAGCGTCGCATAATGCCGTGTGTCTTCGGTCAGCACCATGAGCGCGGCGCGTTTCAACCACGCCTCGACTCGCCGCGGCACCGTTTCGATCGGTCCTTCGAGCGACAGCGTGTCGCCCTCGCGCACCACCGCGCGCCGCCGCCCCTCCTGCCACATGACGGTCAGCGCGGCGTCGTCGACGGTCAGCACCGCGCCCGGGATGAGCGGCGCGGCGGGCGGCAAGCGCGCCCGCTCCGCCGTCAGCCAGTCGCGCTTGCCCTCGGCCCAGGCGATCGCGGGCTTCAGCGCCGCGCGCTTGGGCAGCACCAGCCGCGCGCGCCCCGTCAGCGGGTCGAGCAGCAGCCGCGTGGTTCGCGCCCGCGCGTTCCGCACCACCTCGATCCGCATCTACAGCTCTCGGTCGACGAGATGGTGCTCCAGGTCGCCCGCCTCGTCTTCGCTGATCGTCCAGCCGCGCACCGACTGGCCCGCCCGGTGCACCGCCTCGCGGTCGCCGCAGACCAGATAATGCCACGCGGGCAGCGCCTCGCCCGCTGCGCGCAACCGATAGGCGCAGGTCGTCGGCAGCCAGTCGATCCCGCGGACGTTGCCCGCGGTCAGCCGCACGCATTCGGGCACATAGGCGCGGCGGTGCCGGTAGTCGGAGCAGAAGCCGCTGCGCCGGTCGAGCAGGCGGCAGGCGACGTTGGTCGCCATCAGCTCGCCCGTTTCCTCGTCCTCCAGCTTGTGGATGCAGCATTTGCCGCAGCCGTCGCACAGCGCCTCCCACTGCCCGCGGTCGAGCTTGTCGATCGGCGTGTCCTCCCAGAACCGGTCGCTCATCGCGCCCACTTCCGGACCTCGGCGGCGACCGCCTCCGGCCCCTTGTCGGCGGGGATCAACGCCAGCGGCTTGCCCGCCGGGTCCATCAGATAGACCGCGTTCATGTGGTCCATCAGATACCCGCCGCCGGGGGTCACCGCGCCCTTCTTGGCGTAATTGCCATACGCCTTCACCGTCGCGTCGATCGCCGCCTGGCTCCCGGTCAGCCCGACCATCCGGGGGTGAAAGGCCGCAACGAACTGCTTCAGCACCGCCGGCGTGTCGCGCGCCGGGTCGACCGTCACGAACACCGGCACGATCCGCCGGGCGAGCGCCGGATCGCTTCGTTCGAGCAGCCGCAGCCCGCCGCCGACATTCTGCATGTCCACCGGACAGACATCGGGACAGAAGGTATAGCCGAAGTACATCAGCCGGTAGCGCCCGTCGAAGCTGCGGTCGGTCACCGCCTGGCCGTTCTGGTCGGTGAGCGCGAACGCGCCGCCGATCCGCGCCCCTTCGAGCGGCGGCCGCGCGGGCGCGTCCGGCGCAGGCGCGCATCCGGCGAACGCCAGCGCCGCGGCCAGGACGAAGCGGTTGTTCATGGAAGCGTCGGCCTTGATCTGTTAGCGGGCACACACACGTGCTGCCCCGGTCCGGGTCTTACAAGGATGTGCTCGATGCGTCGCCTGCTTCCATTGCTTCTTCTCGGACTAGCAGCGCCCCTGGCCGCGCAGCAGCAGTCGGAGAGCTACAAGTTCCTGGAGGCGATCCGCGAGGCCAAGGGCAACGACGTCGTTGCGATGCTCGATCGGCCGGGCAGCAATCTGGTCAACACCCGCGACGGCTCGACCGGCGAGACCGCGCTCCACATCGTCGTCAGGCGCGGCGATTCGACCTACGCCAATTACCTGCTGGGCAAGGGCGCGGACGCCAATGCGCGCGATGCCAAGGGCAACACGCCCCTGCTGCTCGCGGTCAACGCCGGACAGGGCGACATCCTCACCCTGCTGACGCGCGCGCGCGCCAATCCCAACCTGGGCAATTCGGCGGGCGAGACCCCGCTGATCCGCGCGGTCCAGCGCCGCGACCTGCCCGCGGTGCGCGATCTGCTCGCCGCCAACGCCGATCCCGACCAGCCCGACGTGATCGCGGGCAAGTCGGCGCGCGACTATGCCGCCGAAGACGGGCGTAACGCCGCGATCCACAAGCTGATCACCGAAACCCCCAAGCGCGCGCGGCGCGCCGTTGCGGGGCCCCGGCTGTAGCGATCACCGGATCAGGCCGTCCGCGTCGGGATCGCTGAGCGCGGCGACTCGGCGCGCGGCGCGCCTGGCGAACGCCAGCGTGCATCGCTTTCGGACATGCGCGGCGAGGGGGACCTCCGCCGCCTCCCGCACGATCTCCGCGTCATAACGGTCCGCGACGATCACGCCGGTGCGCGCGGGCAGAAAGGCGGGGGCGTCGAACGGCTGGAGATCGAAGCCCGCGGGGACCGCCCAGAAATAGCGGTCGCAATGCGCCAGATAGTCGGGCCATTTGGCGTCCCCCAGCAGGTCCACCCGCGACACCTTGATCTCGACGATCACCAGCCGCCCGCGCGCGTCGACCGCCATCAGGTCCGCACGACGGCCGCCGTTCAGCGGCACCTCGGCGATGGCGTGGAGATCGTGACGGAACAGCATCCGCGTCACGCCCCGGCACACATCCGCCGCGCAAAGCGGCGAACCGGGAGCGTCGAGGCACGAAGCGGGGGTCGCGAGCATGAGCCTCGCATAGAACATCCGGCGAACGGACGCAAAGTCCGCAGGCGCGGGTGCTCGACCGTTCAGCGATAGAAGATGTGGTTGCCGATCGCCGCGACACGGGTCACGCGCGGGCCGAACGACGCGCGGGTATTGAAGTAGAGCGCGTTGGCAGCGGGGCTGTCCCACGCATCGGCGAGCGCGACCTTGGCGACCGCGACCGCGCGCTTCCAGGCGGCATGCGCCTCGTTGATCGCGGGGATCGCGCCGCGGCGGACGAAGCCGAACTGGCCGCGCTGGAGGATGACGCCGCACACGTCGGGCGGGAAGCGTCCGGACTTGGCGCGGTTGAGAACGACCTCGGCGACCGCGAGCTGGCCCGCGAGCGGCTCGCCCTTTGCCTCGAAATAGATCGCGCCGGCCAGGCAGCGGAGCGCCTCGTCGGCGGCGGCGGCATCCTGCGCCGCGACGGCGGCGTCGAGGCTGGCGAAAGAGCGCGGTTCGGCGGCGGTCGTCGTCTCATCGACGGGCAGCGCGGGAACCGGAAGAAGGGCCGGGGTGTTAACAACCTCGGACGGAGCGGGCTGCACCGGAGTCGCGATGGCGCGATCGATCTCGGCGGCGGCTCCGGGCGTGCTCGTGACGAGCAGGCCGGAAAGCATACAGGCAAGCGCCGCGATCGTCGCAGCGCGCGAAAAAACCGTCATCAGACTTCATCATGTGCAGTGAGACCACGGACACGGCGGCATCAAAGCCAGCCGTCCGGGCGTCCCCCCGACTGCGTCACCGATCCGGATCGCACCCCGATCGGCCCAACGCTCCCTTCAGATGAACCTGTCCTGACAAGACAGGCGGGGGAGTCAACTCGCCAGCATGGTTTCAGCGGCGAAACGTTGCGAGTCCGGGCTGTCCAGTTCGATCACCCACAGGTCAGGGTCGCGCGCGCGGCGTCTGCGCCAGTAATCGTCGGCCAGTTCGCCGCGAAACGACTCGATCAGCGCGGTCTCCCCCTTCGCATCCAGGCCGCGCTCGACGACGCGCGTTTCGCCTCCCGGCTCGGCGATCACGACGAGGATGCCGCCGCCCTGCGCGTCGCCCCGGGCGAGCACCGCGCCCAGCCCGCCGCTGTCGTTCACCCGCCGGAGCAGCGCGGAGACGACGATTCCCGAAGGGAGCCGATCGGTCACTGGGCGTAGCCGGGAAGACCCGCGAGCGCGATGCGTGAGCGCATGAAGGTGCCGGTGCCCCGCGCGGCCTCCTCCCCGTCCGCGTCGATCAGCCGCGCGTCGGCGACGAACACCCGCCGCTTGCCACTGACCCAATGCCCCTCCGCGATCACCGGTCCTGCGGTCAGCGGCTTGGTGAAATGGAGGTTGAACGCGGTGGTCAGCAGGAAACGGTCGGTGACCAGGCTGTTGACCGCGTAAAAAGCGGCATCGTCGAGCATCTTGAAATAGCCCGTTCCATGCGCCGCCCCCGCCGCATGGAAATGGCGTTCGTCGAGCGCGAAGCGGATCCGCGCGACCCCCGCCCGCACGATCTCCAGCCGCGATTCGAACAGGCCGTTGATCGGCGCGCGCGCGTACAGCGATTCGAGCGCCCGGAAATGCGCCGCCTCTCCTGTTCCTGGGCCGCCTTCAGGCTGCATCCCGCGTCTCGTCGGTGGCGAGCAGCGCGTAGACCGCGTCGCGCGATCCCGCGCCGCGCAGCTTGGCGAGAAAGGTCCGGTCGCGCAGCCGCCGCGACACCCGCGCCAGCGCCTTCAGGTGATCGGCCCCCGCATCGCTCGGCGACAGCAGCAGGAAGACGAGATCGACCGGCAGGTCGTCGACCGCCTCGAAATCGATCGGCTGCGCCATCCGGACGAAGAAGGCGGTGACCTGATCCAGCCCCTCCAGCTTGGCGTGCGGGATCGCGACCCCGCCGCCGAAGCCGGTCGAGCCGAGCCGCTCGCGCTCGGCGAGCCGATCGGCGATCGCTCGCGGCGTCAGCCCGACGACGGGCGCGGCGGCCGCGCCGAGCAGCTGGAGCAGCATCTTCTTGTTGGGCGCCGCGACGCCCGTCAGCACGGCGTCGGGCCGGAGCAGGTCGCTCAGATCGTGCATCGGTTGGAACAGGCCTTACGGAGGAAGCGCGCGCTCTAGCGCCCGGAGAGCGCGCGCGAAAGCCTCAGGCCTGCTGCCGCGCCTCGCGCTGCGGCTCCACCCAGCCGATCGTTCCGTCGCCCCGGCGATACACCATGTTGTACGCGCCGGTGCCCGCATTCTTGAACAGCAGCGCGGCGGTGTTGCGCAGGTCGAGCATCATCACCGCGTCGGACACGCTGGCGTCGGGCACGTCGACCCGCGTTTCGGCGACGATCAGCGGCGCGTCGCTCGCCTCGTCCTCGGCGGCGGGCTCCTGGAACAACGTATAGCCCGCATTGTCGTAGGCGCCGTCCTCCGCGATCGCCAGCGCCTCGCCCGCGTGGCGGTCCTTCAGGCGGCGCATGTAGCGGCGCAGCTGCTTTTCGATCTTCTCGGCCGCGCCGTCGAAGGCGGGGTGCGCCTCCTGCGCCTCGTGACGGCCCTTCAGCACCAGTCCGCGCATGACATGCGCGACGATGTCGCACTTGAATCCGACGTCGTGCGGCCCCTTGCCGAAGGTGACCTCGGCGGAAATGGCGCGGGCGAAATATTTGTCGGCGATACCCTGGAGCCGGTCCGCGACATGCTGTTTGAGCGCGTCGCCGGTGTCGACCTGATGACCTGAAATCCGGATATCCATGCTGTTCTCCATGTCAGTGTCCGCGGTCCGATTGGCTCCGCGGGCGGCGTCAGCCTGACGCCTCGGCCCCCCAGATCGGATTCGCGATCCCCGCCATGAACGCCCGGTGCCGCGCCAAGTCTCCCGCGTTCGGCGCAAAATGACGCGGCGGCCGCACCGCCCGCGGCGTCGCGGCGCGCAGCAGCGGCTCGGCGACGCTCGACGCGGGATTGCTGGTGAGGCCCAGGCCGATCTGCCGCCCCCCCATCAGCTCGACATAGACCTGCGCGAGCAACTGGGCGTCCAGCAGCGCGCCGTGCTGCACGCGGTGGCTCCGGTCGATGCCGAACCGGCTGCACAGCGCGTCGAGGCTGTGCTTGGCGCCGGGATGGCGAGTGCGGGCGATCGCCAGCGTGTCGACCATCCGCGTCGTGCAGACGACCGGGTGGCCGCAGCGGCCCAGCTCGCCGTTCAGGAAGCCGAAGTCGAAGCTCGCATTGTGCGCGACCAGCGGCGACTCGCCGAGAAACGCCAGCAGATCGGCGACCCCCGCCGAGAACAGCGGGAACTTGGCGAGGAACGCCGCGGACAGGCCGTGGACGCGCTCGGCGTCGGCGGGCATGTCGCGCTCGGGATGGAAATAGGCATGGAAGGTGCGACCGGTCTCGACCCGGTTGACCAGTTCCACGCAGCCGATCTCGACCAGCCGGTCTCCGTTAGCGAAGTCGAAGCCGGTCGTCTCGGTATCGAACACGATCTCGCGCATCGAACCCCTATCGGCCTTGATCGGGCGAGAGGCAAGCGATCACCCGCCCAACATGCGCCCTGGTCTCGGCAAGCGGAACGTCGGTCGGGATGACGAAGTGCGCGCGCGCCCGCTTTTCGGCGTCGGGCATTTGGCGCGCGAGGATCGCGTCGAGCTTGGCCGCGGTCATCCCGGGCCGCGCGAGAACCCGGGCGCGCTGGACCTCGGCCGCGGCGGAGACCACCGCGATCCGGTCGACCGCGCGGTCGCCGCCGGTTTCGAACAGCAGCGGCACGTCGAACACCACGAGCGGCGCGCCCGCGTTCGCCGCGACGAACGCCGCCCGCTCCTCGGCGACCGCAGGATGAACGATCCGCTCCAGCGCCGCCATCGCCGCCGGGTCGCCGAGCACCGCTTCGCCCAGCGTCGTCCGGTTCACGCCGGCCTCGCCGGTGGTGCCGGGAAAGCGCGCTTCGATCGCCGCAACTGTCCGCCCGGCGGGCCCTTGCAGCCGGTGCACCGCCGCATCCGAATCGAAGACCGGCACGCCCGCCTCCGCGAACATCCGGGCGACGGTCGACTTCCCCATCCCGATCGACCCGGTGAGGCCGAGCGTCCTCATGCGGTCAGTAGCGCCCGCAGCTCGTCGTCGCGGTCGCGCGGCGACGCCTCCCCGAACAGCAGCTCGAACGCGATCGCCGCCTGGGCGACGAGCATTTCGAGCCCGTCGACGGTGTCCAGCCCCAGCGCGCGCGCCTGCGCCAGCAGCGGCGTCTCTAGCGGCGCATAGACCGCGTCATAGACGACCGCGTCGTCGTCCAGCCGCGACAGGTCCACGTCGAGCGCGGGCTGGCCCGTCATGCCGAGCGTGCTCGCGTTGACGAGCAGCGCTGAGGACGGGATCGCTGCGCCGAGCGGCAGCGCCCGGCCCTTGAGCCCGAAGGTGGAGAGCAACGCCGCGGCCTTCAGCGGATCGCGGTTGATCACCGTCACCGCGCCCACCGCCATGCGCGTCAGCGCGAACAGGATCGCGCGCGCCGCGCCGCCCGCCCCGATGACGGTCACCGGCTTGCCCGCCAGATCGAGGTCCGCGATCGGCGCATAGAAGCCGCCCGCATCGGTGTTCGTCGCGATCAGCGCGCCGTCCTCCGCGCGCAGCACCGTGTTCGCCGCGCCGATCGTCCGCTTAAGGTCACCGCGATCCTCGACATGGTCGAGCACCGCCAGCTTGTGCGGCACCGTGACGTTGCAGCCGCGCCAGTGCGGATCGTCGCGGCGGTCGGCGAAATAGGCGGCGAGCCCTTCCGCGGTCACGTGCGTCTTGCGGTAATCCCCCGCAACCCCGGTCGCCCCGAGCCAGAAGCGGTGGATCAGCGGCGATTTGGAATGCGCGATCGGATCCCCGATCACCTCCGCGAACGGCAAACCCGCGCCATCTTCTGTCATAACCTCGACACCGGTCGTCATGGGATCGCTCCTCGTCAGCGCGCCAGAACGCCGCGGGTGCGCAGATAGCCGAGGACGTGGAGAAGCGGGAGGCCGAGCACGGTGAAATGATCGCCCTCGACCCGGTCGAACAGCTGCGCGCCGGGCCCTTCGATGCGGAAACAGCCCACGCAGCCGCCGATCGCGGGCCATTCCACGTCCAGGTAGCGATCGATGAACGAAACCGACAGCGGCCGTACGTGCAGCTTGACGCGCTCGACGTGGCGCCAGACGGGGGCGCCGTCTTCCGCGATCACCGCCGCGCTCCACAGCCGGTGAACGCCGCCGCTCATCCGCGCGAGATGATCCGCCGCGGCTTCGCGGTTCTCGGGCTTGTCGAGCAGGCTCCCGTCGGCGAGCGCCACCACCGAATCCGATCCGAGCACCAGCGCGTCCGGTCGCCGCGCCGAGACCTTGAGCGCCTTCAGCTCCGCCAAGGCATCGGCCAGGTCGCGCGGGCCCAGATGCGACAGCGCCGCCTTGGCGGCATCCTCGTCGACACCCGCCGCCTGCGCCTCGAACACGACCCCCGCCGCCGCCAGCATCGCCCGGCGCGACGCGCTCTGCGACGCGAGGATGATCACGCCTCCTCGCCCGGTTGATCGTTGACCAGCGCGATGATCGCCGCCGCGGTCTCCTCGATCGAGCGCCTGGTGACGTCGATCACCGGCCAGCCGTTGTCCGCGAACATCCGACGGGCATACGCGATTTCGCGCAGCACCGCCTCCTCCTCGACATAGCGGGTATCGGGCGCCTGATTGAGCGACAGCAGCCGATTGCGCCGGATCGCGATCAACCGGTCGGCGCTGGTCGTCAGCCCGACGACCAGCGGCTTCTTCAGGGTGAACAGCGCACGCGGCGGCGGACTTTCGACCACGATCGGGATGTTGGCGGTTTTGTAGCCGCGATTGGCGAGGTAGATCGAGGTCGGGGTCTTCGACGAACGGCTCACCCCGGCGAGCACGATGTCGGCCTCCTCCCACTCCTCCCATGCGATCCCGTCATCGTGCGCGATGGTGAACTGGATCGCGTCGACCCGCGCGAAATAGGCGGCGTCCAGGACATGCTGCCGCCCCGGCCGCGCCTTGGCCTGTTGCCCGAGCATCGCCGACAGCGCGTCGTTGACGGTGTCGAGCGGGGCGACCGCAGGCAGGCCGAGCGCGGCGCACCGTTGTTCGAGAACGCGTCGCGTCGCAACGTTGACCAACGTGTAGATGACCAGCCCGGGCTTCTGCGCGATCTCCTGGAGGATGCGCTCCAGGTGTGCCTCCGTGCGGACCATCGGCCAAAAATGCCGCAGCGTCTCGACATCGTCGAACTGCGCCAGCGCGGCCTTGGCGATATTCTCGAGCGTCTCGCCGGTGGAATCGGACAGAAGATGGACGTGGAGCCGCCGCACCTACAGGGCTGCCGATCGATCTGTGGACAACATGGGGACAGCGGGTAGCGCAACTCGCCCGACCCGCCAAGCGAGCCGACAACGGTGGACAGATCGAGACATATCCACAAAGTCGCGCACAGCGGCGACCTTTATCGACACGGTGTGGATAACGTGGAGAACCAACGCGGAATCGCCCGTCACGCTCGAGTCATGCTGGGTCAAGCTGTTGGCAATTCGGGCATGACCGCATAAGCCCCACGATCCACGCGCCAACCACTTCCACATCCCTTTTGAATCTCTTTCTATGGGAATAGAGCCCTGACCGACCCGGTGATCAAACCCCTGCTCGCGACGTTGCAGGGCGAGCGGCAGGCCATTCCGCCGATGTGGCTCATGCGGCAGGCGGGACGCTATCTGCCGGACTATCGCGCGTTGCGGGCGGAGAAGGGCGGGTTCCTTGCGCTTGCGACCGATCCGGAGGCGGCGGCAGAGGTGACGCTGCAGCCGATCCGCCGGTTCGCCTTCGCCGGGGCGATCCTGGTCTCCGACATTCTGATGGTGCCCTGGGCGCTCGGACAGGATCTGAGCTTCGGCGTCGGGGAAGGGCCGCGGCTTGCTCCGCCGCTCGTCGATGCGACGCTCGGCCTGCTCGAGCGCTCGGCGGAGCGGCTCGATCCGGTCTATGCGGCCTGCGCTGCGGTCGCGCGCGCGCTGCCGCCGCGGACGACCTTTCTCGGTTTCGCCGGATCGCCCTGGACCGTCGCCACCTATATGGTCGCGGGGCAGGGATCGAAGGACCAGGGCGAGACCCGTCGCTTCGCCTATCGCGACCCGCCAGCGTTCGGCGAGATCGTCGACGCGATCGCGGCGATGACGATCGACTATCTTGCGGGCCAGATCGCCAACGGCGTCGAGGCGGTGCAGCTGTTCGACAGCTGGGCGGGCTCGCTCAGCCCGCAGCAGTACGAACACTGGGTGATCGCGCCCAACGCCGCGATCGTCGCGGGGCTGCGCGCGCGTTGCCCGGGCGTGCCGATCATCGGCTTCCCTAAAGGCGCGGGCGGCAAGCTCCCCGCCTATGCGCGCGAGACCGGGGTCGACGCGGTCGGCGTCGACGAGACGGTCGACCCCGCATGGGCGCACGCGAGCCTGCCCGTGGGGATGCCCGTCCAGGGCAACCTCGATCCGCTCGCGCTGATCGCGGGGGGCGAAGCGCTGGCGCAGGCGACCGCGCGCATCCTTGCCGCCTTCGCGGACCGGCCCCATGTCTTCAACCTGGGCCACGGCATATTGCCGGACACGCCGATCGCGCATGTCGAGGCGTTGATTCAGCAGGTGAGGGCGGCATGAGCGGTTGGCTGGGCGCGAGCTACGATTGGGTGAAGGCCGCGCACCTGATCTTCGTGATCTTCTGGATGGCGGGGCTGTTCATGCTCCCGCGCTATCTCGTCTATCACCAGGAGGCGCTCGCCGCCGGCGACACGGCGGAGGCGGCGACCTGGGTTGCCCGGGAGACCAAGATCCGCCGCATCATCATCAGCCCGGCGATGATCATCGTCTGGGTGCTGGGCATCGCGCTGGCGCTCAATCTGGGGATCGCGGACGGCGCAGGCGGGCTGGGCTGGCTCCACGCCAAGATCCTCGTCGTGGTCGCGCTGTCGGGTTATCACGGCTGGGCGGTCGGCTATGCCAAGAAGCTCGCGGCCAACCGGCCGACGCTCACCGGCAAGCAGCTGCGGCTGCTCAACGAGGTGCCGGGGCTCGCAACCGCGATCATCGTTGTCCTGGTGATCGTCAAACCGCTCTAGGCGCGACGACCGGCGACCGGCGACCGGCGACGGTCCACTCGGACGAGCGCACGCTTGACTTGACCGCGGGCGAATCCTAGGTCGCTGTTCAACCGCGGCGACGTCCTGTCGTTACGCGTTCCCAGCTTCGCACCGCCGCGTTCTCTCGCGCCCCGACGCTATCTATCCGCATTCGGACATTCCCATGCACCTCAAAGACCTGAAGAAGAAGACTCCCGCCGAACTGGTGAGCATGGCGGAGGAGCTCGGCGTCGAAGGCGCCTCGACGCTGCGCAAGCAGGACCTGTTGTTCGCGATCCTCAAGGTCCAGGCCGAGAACGGCGACCAGATCATGGGGCTGGGGACGATCGAGGTGCTCCAGGACGGCTTCGGCTTCCTGCTCTCGCCCGAAAGCAACTCTCTCGCCGGGCCCGACGACATCTATGTCTCGCCCAACCAGGTCAGGAAGCACGGGCTTCGCACCGGCGACACCGTGGAAGGCGAGATCCGCGGGCCCAAGGACGGCGAGCGCTATTTCGCGCTGGTCAAGCTCACCGCGGTCAACTTCGACGATCCCGAGGTCGTCCGGCACCGCGTCAATTTCGACAACCTCACCCCGCTCTACCCTGAGCAGAAGCTGACGCTCGATCCCGCCGACCCGACGGTCAAGGACAAGTC
>SXHP01000294.1 GCA_005773165.1 Sphingomonadales bacterium
AGCGGCTTGAAAGCAAATAATCTGGCGGCCATCGGTAACAACACCTTAACCCACGCGCCGATCCACCTCACCGCGATCGCGCGCCACATCGGCGTCGAACTGACGCTGGACGATTGGGAGCGCGAGGGCGCGGACGTGCCGCTGCTCGTCAATCTCCAGCCCGCGGGCGAATATCTCGGCGAGGATTATTACCGTGCGGGCGGCGTCCCCGCGGTGATGGGCGAGCTGTACCGCGCGCAGATGCTCGACGGCGGCGCGCTGACCGTCAACGGCCGGACCGTCGCCGAGAACATCGCCGACGCGCGGATCGAGGACGAGAAGGTGATCCGCCCGCTCGACCGGCCGCTGAAGAAGGCCGCCGGGCTGACCGTGCTCACCGGCAACCTTTTCGACGGCGCGGTGATGAAGCTGTCGGTGATCTCCGACGAGTTCCGCGCACGCTACCTGTCCGATCCCGCCAACCCGGAAGCGTTCGAGGGCAAGGTCGTCGTGTTCGACGGGCCGGAGGATTCTCACCACCGCATCGACGATCCCGCGCTCGGGATCGACGACCGCACCATCCTGGTCCTCCGCGGCGCGGGGCCGGTCGGCTATCCGGGCGGCGCGGAAGTGGTCAACATGCGCCCGCCCGCCGCGCTGATCCGCGAAGGCGTCCACGCGCTGCCGTGCATCGGCGACGGGCGGCAATCGGGAACGAGCGGATCGCCCTCCATCCTGAACGCCTCGCCGGAGGCGGTGGTCGGCGGCGGGCTCGCGCTGCTGCGCACCGGCGACCGCGTGCGTATCGACCTGGGCCGCCGCACCGCGGACATGCTGGTCGACTCGGACGAGATCGCCCGGCGTCGCGACGCTCTCTCGATCGCGGAGGGCACGTCCTATCCGACCTCTCAGACCCCGTGGCAGGAGATCCAGCGCGCGCTGGTCGGCCAGTTCGAAACCGGCGCGGTGCTCGAACCCGCGGTCAAATATCAGCGTATCGCGCAGGAGCGCGGACTGCCGCGCGACAGCCATTGATGACCGCGCGGGTCGTCGCACGCGACCGGCGCGACCGGTTGGGTGAAGGAGCGATGTGGTCGGCGCGCGAGAATGCGCTCTATTGGGTCGACATTCTCGGGCAGCGCCTCAACCGCGTGTTGCTGAAGGATGACCACGTCGACACGTGGGAGATGCCCGACACGATCGGCTGGGTGATCGAGCGCGAGAACAAGCCGGGCTTCATCGCCGGGCTCGGCCGCCGCTTCGTCGCGCTGACGCTCGACCCGCCGACCGTCGACGTGATCGCCGCGCCCGAAGACGAGCGCGAAGGCAACCGCTTCAACGACGCCAAGGCCGACCGGGACGGCCGCATCTGGGCGGGCTCGATGCCCTTCACGTGCGATCGCCCGAGCGGCCGCTTCTACCGGCTCGACACGGACGGCACCGCGGCCTGCGTCGATGAGCCCTATACGATCCCCAACGGCCCTGCGATCGCCCCCGACGGCGAGTGGATGCTCCACACCGACACCGCGCAGAAGACGATCTACCGGTACGCGATCCGCGACGACGGCTCGCTTGCCGAGCGCACGCCGTTCATCGTGTTCGAGGACGGCTGGGGCCACCCCGACGGCATGACCTTCGATGCGGACGGCGGGCTGTGGGTCGCGTGCTGGGGCGGATCGTGCGTCGCGCGCTTCACCCCCGACGGGCGGCTCGACCGGCGCATCATGCTGCCCGCCAGCCAGATCACCTGCCCCGCCTTCGCAGGCGACGCGCTCGACCGGATGTTCGTCACCTCGGCGGGCGACGGCGTCGACGAGGCGGAGGGCGGCGGCCTGTTCGAAATCGATCCCGGATGCCGCGGCCTGCCGCCGCTGCGTTACCGGGGCTAATCACAAGGGAGAGAGCATGACCCGAGCACCCATTCTCGCCGCCGCGCTCACCGCGGCCGCGTTCGCAAGCCCCGCGCTGGCCGCCGACGCCAAGCGGTCGACCTTCGGCGCGATGCCCGACGGCCGTCCCGTGCCTGCGGTGACGCTGACCAATTCGCGCGGGGTCTCCGCGACGATCATCGCGCTCGGCGCCTCGATCCAGGCGCTCCACATGCCCGACAAGACCGGCAAGCGCGAGGACGTGCAGATCGGCTACGACACGATCGACGGCTATCTCGCCAAGCCCGAATTCTTCGGCGCGACCGTCGGCCGCGTCGCCAACCGCATCGCCAAGGGGCGCTTCACCCTCGACGGGCGCGCCTATACGACCCCGGTCAACAACAACGAGAATTCGCTCCACGGCGGCACCGCCGGCTTCGACAAGGTGCTGTGGGAAGTGACGGAGGTGAAGAGCGGCCCCGCCGCCTCGGTCACCCTGCGCTACGTCAGCCCCGACGGCGACATGGGCTATCCGGGCGCGCTGACCACCTACGCTACCTATGCGCTCGACGAGCGGAACCAGCTCACGATCGAATATCGCGCGACCACCGACAAGCCGACCTATGTCAACATCTCCAACCATGCCTATTGGAACCTGGCGGGCGTCGGGTCGCCCCGCGGCGCGATGGGGCATGTCGTCACCATCCCGGCGGCGCGCTACACCCCGACCGACACCGGCCTGATCCCGCTCGGCCGCCATGATCCCGTCGCGGGCACGGTGTTCGACTTCCGCACGCCGCGCGCGATCGCCGACCGGGTGCGCGATGGCCGCGACAAGCAGATCGCGGCGGGCCGCGGCTACGACCACAATTGGGTGATCGGCGACGCGGTCACCCCGACCGAGCATCTGATGGCGCGCGTCTTCGATCCGGTCTCGGGCCGCGGGTTCGAGCTGTGGTCCAATCAGCCGGGGCTGCAATTCTACTCGGGCAATTTCTTCGATGCGACGATCACCGGCAAGAAGGGCACGATCTACCGGATGGGCGACGCGATCGTGATGGAGCCGCAGCTTTTTCCGGATTCGCCCAACCAGCCGAACTTCCCGTCGGTGCGACTGAACCCCGGCCAGACCTATCGCAACACCATGACCTACAAGCTTTTCACGCAGCGCTGACCCGATGCGTCCCTTCGCTCCTCCCGGCTCTGGACGACGGACTTGACCGAGATCGAGGAGCCGTCGGTCGCCGACCCGGCGGGCCGGAACCTCACGTTCGGCCTGCTGGAGGTGCTCGGCCGCGCGATCGTCGTCGGCGATTATCGCGACCGCCCATTCCCGACCGAGGCGGAGATCGTCGCGCAGCACGGCATCAGCCGGTCGGTCACGCGCGAGGCGGTGAAGATGCTCGCGGCCAAGGGGCTGCTCGGCGCGCGCCGCAAGCAGGGCACCTTTGTTCGCCCGCAGGAGGCCTGGAACCTGTTCGACACCGACGTGCTGCGCTGGCTGCTCGAACGGCCGTCGTCCGTGATCCTGCTCCGCCGCTTCAGCCAGTTGCGGATCGCGGTCGAGCCCGCGGCCTGCGCGCTCGCGGCGCAGAGCGCGAGCGTGGAGCAGCAGGCAGCGATCGGCGCGGGTCTGGAACGGATGCGGGCGGCCCATCGCGGCGAGGACGACACGCTCGAATCCGACATCGCGTTCCACATCGCGGTGCTGCGCGCGTCCAACAACCCCTTCTTCTCGCAATTCAGGGACGTCGTCTCCACCGCGCTGCGCACCTCCATCCGCTTCACCAACCGCCTGTCGCGCCCCGGCGCGAGCATCGCGGATCACGCCGCGGTGCATGACGCGATCCTGCGCCGCGACGCGGACGCCGCGCGGGAGGCGATGGCGTCGCTCATCGAGAAGGTGCTGGTGTTGATCGAGCGTCACGCGGGGCAGGAAACCGAACCGAACAGCGACCAAGGATCTGTGCAATGACAATCGAAATCGCGGTCGTCGGCGTGGGCAAGATCGCGCGCGACCCGCACTTGCCGACGATCGCGGCAAGCGACCGCTTCACGCTCGCAGGCGTCGTCTCCCGGCATGCGGACGATCTCGGCGTCCCCGCCGCGGCGACGCTGCCCGAATTGAAGCAGCGGGTTCCCGATCTTTCGGCGGTGTCGATCTGCACGCCGCCGATCGGGCGCGCCGCTGTGATCGCGCAGGCGTTCGATCTGGGGCTCGACGTGATGGTCGAAAAGCCGCCCGCCGCGACGATCAGCGAGGCCGAACGGTTCGCCGACATGGCGCGAGCGGCGGGACGCTCGCTCTATCTCACCTGGCATTCGCGCGAGGCGAACGGGGTGGAGCCGCTCCGCCGCTGGCTCGAGGGTCGCGCGATCCAATTGCTTGGGCCGCATCCTCGACGATGGGCACCTTGAGCTGAGTGCCCAACGCCGCAAACGCGGCC
>SXHP01000295.1 GCA_005773165.1 Sphingomonadales bacterium
CGGCGTCGGCGGCGGCTGCGGCGTCGCGCCACCGCGCATAGATCATCCGCGCCTCCGCCAACCGCACCTGCGCCGACAGTTCGCGATAGCGCTGCGCCGCCCGCGCCTGGCGCTTGAGCGCGGCGGCGCGCGCGTCCTGGTCCGCGATGATCGTGTCGAGCCGCTCCAGGTTCGCCTCGGTCGCGCGCAGCCGCTGTTCGGCCTCGCGCCGCCGGACGTGGAGCCCGGCGATCCCCGCCGCCTCCTCCAGCATCGCGCGGCGATCGGCGGGCTTGGCGGCGATCACCGCGCCGATCCGCCCCTGGCTGACCAGCGCGGGCGAGTGCGCGCCGGTCGCGGCGTCGGCGAACAGCAGCGCCACGTCGCGCGCGCGCGCGTCGCGTCCGTCGATGCGATAGGCCGATCCGGCGCCCCGTTCGATCCGCCGGACGACCTCGCGCTCGTCGCCTGCGACTTCGCCCAGGATCGAGACCTCGGCGAAGTCCCGCGGCGGCCGGGTGGCGGTGCCCGCGAAGATCACGTCGTCCATCCCCGCGCCGCGCAGCGAGCGCGCCGACGTCTCCCCCATGGTCCAGCGCAGCGCTTCCAGCAGGTTGGACCTGCCGCAGCCGTTGGGGCCGACGACCCCGGTCAGGCCCGGCTCGATGCGGAGCTCGGTCGCCTCGACGAAGCTCTTGAACCCGGCGATGCGCAGGCGGGTTATGCGCATGTCAGCGCCTGAACGCGATAGTCACCCTCACCCTTCCGGCGCTGCGCGCCTCCCTCCCTCTCCCGGCGGGAGAGGGAAGGGGCCCGCTCGCGCAGCGAGTGGGAAGGGTGAGGGTGACGAAGCGGAGGTCCTCAGGCGCCCGCCGCCTTCAGCGCCTGCTCCACCTGCGCCCAGGACACGGTGTTCTCCAGCTTCTTGCCGTTGAGCAGGAAGGTCGGCGTGCCGGTGACCGCGCCGGAGGCGGTCGCGTCCTGGGTCTGCTTGGTGAGCCCGTCGATCTGCGCGGCGTCGGCCAGGCAGGCGCGCGCCTTCGCCTCCGGCACGCCGCGCTGCTTGACGAATTCGATCAGCGCCATCTGCTCGGCGAGCGCGGTGATCGCCTGCGCGGGGGCCATGCCCTGCAGCCGCGCCTGCACCGCGGGCGGGGTCTGCTGCAGCTTGTCGAGGTACGCGGCCTGGTTCTGGTACATCTGCTCCAGGATGGGGAAGAACGGCCCCGTCCCGCCGCACTGGCCGAGCAGCGCCGCCGCCAGATCAGGCGCGCCATGGACCAGATAGTCGCGGAACTCGTACGACACCTTGCCGCTCTTGATGTAATTGTCCTCCAGCGGGCGGGTCGCCTCGCGGCCGAACGCGCCGCAGGTCGGGCAGGTGCGCGATCCGTATTCGACCAGCTTGATCGGCGCGTTCGGATTGCCCATCACATAGCCGCCCTCGGCGGTCTTCGACACCGTCTCGGTCCAGTTGCCGCCCGCGGGCGCGGCGACCGCGGCGACCGGCTCTGCGGACTGGACGTTGCCGTCACCGCCGCCGGAACAGGCGGCGAGGGCGAGCGCGGCGAAAGCGACATACTTCATGGGTAAACTCCGTTCACTTGACGCCCGCGGCGCGGAGCGCGGGCTGGAGGGCGGCCCAGTCCGCGGTGCGCGGCACGATGCGGCCGTTGATCAGAAAGGCGGGGGTGCCGGTGATGCCCTCCGGCAGCGCCGCGGTCATCGCGGTGATGCGCGCGGTCGCGGCGTCGTCCTCGAAGCAGGCAGCGGCCGCGGCGGGGGAGAGCCCGCGCGCCTGGACGATGGCGGTCAGGCCCGCGCCCTCGGCGATCGCGCGGAGCTGGTCGGCCTGCGCGTAGAGCCGCAGCTGCGCGCCGTTGACCTGCTCGAACTGCATGCCGCGCATCAGCCATTGTTCCTGTGCCGCGAAGATCGCCTGCGACGCGCCGAAGAAGCCCTTCGGCCCGGTGCACCGCGCCAGGATCGCGGCGGCGAGATCGAGCCGGTCGCGGACGAAATGGCGGTATTCGAGCGCGACCGCGCCCGAACGGATCATCCGTCCTTTCAGCGCCGCCTCCGATTCGGCCGCGAAATGCGCGCAATGCGGGCAGGTGTAGCTGGCGTATTCGACCAGCCGCACCTTCGCCTGCGGATTGCCGAGGACGTGGGCGCCCGCGGGCGTGACGGTCACCGTCTGCGTCCAGTCGCGCGGCGCGGCGGCGGTCAGCGCGAACAGGGCGAGGAAAGCGAGAACGAGCCGCATCAACTGATCCGGGGCAGCCCGCTCGACGCCGCCACGCCCGCCGCGAGCGATTCGAGCACCGCCTTCAGCTCGGGATCGGCGATCGTCTTCAGGCTCTGGCCGAGCTCGACCGGCACGACCCGGGTCGGCGCGGCCGCGCGCTTGGGCGCGGGCCGGGCGACCTCGCCCTGGCGGATGACGACCCGCGCGACCGCGTGATAGCCGAAGAAACGGTTCACCCGCTCGACGATCTCGGGGGTGATGTGCTGCATCATCGGCGCGAACGCGCCGCGGACGACCAGGGTCAGCACCCCGTCCTGCTTCTGGCCCATCGGAAAGCGGATCGATTCGGGATGGCTGGCGGCGGCATAGCGCTCGCCGACGATCTCCGCCCAGCGGCTGACGATCGAGCTCTGGACGAAGCCGAACCGCCGGAACGCCGCCCCGCCGACCGCGGGCAGCAGCTCGGCGACCTGGCGCGAACGGTTGGCGCGCTGCGGCTCTTCCTTTGGTGCAGGCGGGCGCTTGCTCATGCGCGCCGCCATGCCATAGCCGAACGGTGGACGCAAAGCGGTCTTCCATCCCGGCCAACCTGCTCGCCTGGTACGACGCGCATCGCCGCGACCTTCACCGGGTTTTGAACCGGCCGCTCAGTCGGGCAGGTCGTGACGCACCACGCGGACCCGCCCGTGCGGCAGGCATGCCGCGTACCCGTGGAGCTTGCCGTAC
>SXHP01000296.1 GCA_005773165.1 Sphingomonadales bacterium
CGTTTTTATAGGTCTATGCATACCGACACCTACCTTTAGATCACCACTCTCGTCGCGCTGCTGCTGTTGGCGGCGCTCGCCGCAAACGCAGGCTGAGGCGAAAGCCTCGGCAAGCGCGACCGGACGGCGAGCGGGCGGCGACGGAGCCGCCCGACTCGTCCGACGCGGCTTAGCCGCGGCGTGGCCGCTATTCCAACCGGACCCATTTTCGCGCCGCTTCGATCTGCCCGCCATTGCGGCTCCCGCGCGCTTCCCGTAACCGACGATACATGCAGTCGATCGAATTTTGCGCCGGCGCGGGCGGTCAGGCGATCGGGCTGGAGCAAGCCGGCTTCCGCCACGCCGCGCTGGTCGAGATCGAGCGCGATTTCGCCAGGACGCTGCAGCTCAACCGGCCTGGCTGGAACGTCTTAGCCCAGGACATGAACGAGTTCGACGGCCGCCCATACCGCGGCGTCGACCTGTTCGCCGCGGGGCTTCCCTGCCCGCCCTTCTCGCTAGCCGGCAAGCAACTCGGCGACATGGACGAACGGAACCTGTTCCCCGCAGCGCTGCGGCTGATCGACGAGATTCAACCCAGGGCGGTGATGATCGAGAACGTTCGCGGCTTCCTGTCCGCGGTGTTCGACGACTACCGGGCGTTGTTGAAGGAGCAGCTTCGCAAACTCGGCTACGCGACCGACTGGCGGCTGCTCAACGCCTCCGACTTCGGCGTTCCCCAACTGCGTCCGCGCGTCGTCATCGTCGCGGTCCGGCAGGATTTGTCGGACGTCTTCGACTGGCCCGACGTCCTGCCGCACAACCCGCCCACGGTCGGTGAGGCGCTGCGCGACCTGATGGGCGCGAACGGCTGGCTCGGCACGAACGCTTGGGCGGAGCGCGCGAACGAGATCGCGCCGACGATCGTCGGCGGGTCCAAGAAGCATGGCGGACCCGATCTCGGCCCGACCAGAGCGCGCCGCGCATGGGCTTCGCTGGGAGTCGAAGGCCGGACCATTGCGGAAGAAGCACCGGATCGCGACTTCGTGGGCATGCCGCGCCTGACGGTCCGCATGGCCGCCCGGCTTCAGGGTTTCCCTGACCAGTGGCAGTTCTACGGACGCAAGACGACGGCCTACCGGCAGGTCGGCAACGCCTTCCCCGCACCCGTGGCGAAGGCGGTGGCGCATAATCTGCGGATCGCGCTTACCGTGCGGAAGCTGTTCGCTGCCCACGCCGCATGACGTCCGGCCAAGGCCGGCGGCCTCTCGATCCGAGCCATCAGGATTACATCGAACTCGCCGCGCTGGAGCATGACCTGTTGCACGCGGTCGGCGGCCAGATGCTGCTGGAGGAGAAGCTGCGCAGCTTCTTCCGGTCGGCGATCGACGAAGTCATCGACACCGCTAGAAGCGGACGCTTCTTATTCAGCCAGCTCGAGAAGACCGAGAAGACCTATCTCGGCACCAAGTTCGAGATCCTGCTGAGAGACTGGCTGCAGGTTCCCAAGGGCGTGATCCTCGATCTGCGCATCGGTGACCGCGAAGTCGATGTGAAATCGACCACGGCGGGACACGGCTGGATGATTCCGCTGGAGGCGATCGACCGATATTGCATCCTGCTGGCGATCGACGAGGCAAAGGCGCGGTGCGCATTCGGGCTCGTCCGGGCCCGTCCGGCGTATCTGCGGCAGGGCGCCAACCGGGACCGCAAGACGGGCATATCCGCCGCCGGGCGCGACAACATCTGGTGGCTGGCGTCGGACTTCCCGTACACGCGCAATTTCTGGAGTCTGATCCCTGACGAGAGCCGCCTGGAGATCATAGCGTGTCCTGGCGGCACCCGGCGCGTTGCGATGTTGTTCGAGCGCTATCAGGAGATGGCCGTGTCGCGCGTGCAGATCGTCGCGATCGCAGCGCAGGATGATCCGATGCGCCGTGTCCGGCGGAACGGCGGTGCGCGCGACATCCTCGCGCCGAAGGGCATTGCGATCCTGTACTCGGAATATGATCGCGAGATCATGACTGCTCTCGGACTGAGCTTCGGCTATCGCGAGTTCATGTCCTACGCGCCGAAGACCGCGGCCGAAGCTTCCCTCCTGCGTGACGCAGGTCATATCGACTGAGCGCCGCATGGCCGACCCGCTCTCTCCCGAGCGCCGCAGCGCCAATATGCGAGCGATCGGCAGCAAGGATACGATTCCGGAACTCGCCGTGCGCCGCGCGGTTAACGCGCTCGGCTACCGCTTTCGGCTTCACCGGCGCGACCTGCCCGGCAAGCCTGACCTCGTCTTTCCCCGTTTGCGCAAGATCATCTTCGTGCATGGCTGCTTCTGGCACCAGCATCCGGTATGCCGCGAGGGGCGGATACCGGCGTCGCGGCACGCCTATTGGGTGCCCAAACTCGCCAGGACGGTCGAACGCGATGCGGAACACCTTGCCGGTCTGGATGCGATGGGCTGGCACGTCCTCACCATCTGGGAATGCGAGACCGTCGATCGCGAACGTCTGACCGATCAGCTCGCCGAGTTCCTCCGAGAGCCCGTCGCCGCGGCACAAGACCCTTAATGATCCGTACCGGCGCAATCTCCCGGGAGAAGCATCCGAACCGCCCCAACCTCCGCACGACTCGCGCCACGCCAGCTGATTCGATGCGCCCATGCGCAACCACCCCGGCTCCCGCCTCTATTACGGCGACAATCTCGCCGTTCTCCGCTCCCATGTGGAGGACGCGAGCGTCGACCTGATCTACCTCGACCCGCCGTTCAATTCTAACGCCACCTACAACATCCTCTTCAAATCCCCCACCGGCGCATCCGCGGACGCGCAGATCGAGGCGTTCGAGGACACCTGGGCGTGGAACGATCACGCGGAGGACGCCTTCGACCAGGTCGCCCGCAGCGGCGCGACCCACGCCTTTGATCTGCTCCGCGCGATGCGGGCGTTCCTCGGCGAGAACGACATGATGGCGTATCTGACCATGATGGCGGTGCGCCTCCTGGAGCTCCACCGCGTGCTGAAGCCCACCGGCAGCCTCTACCTCCACTGCGACCCGACCGCGTCGCATTACCTGAAGCTCCTGCTCGACGGCACCTTCGGCAAGCGCAACTTCCGCAACGAGGTCATCTGGTGCTACCGCAAGTGGAGCGTCGCGCAGGGGCAGTTCGTCCGCAACCACGACGTGATCCTCTTCTACAGCCGCAGCGAGGGCCCGCGCACCTTCCACACGCTCTACGCCGATCCGTCACCCGGCACGCTCAAGCGGTGGGGCGGCAAGAAACAGCAGGCGGTGTTCGAGGACGGCGTGCGCAAGGCGACCAGCACGGACGAGGCGGCGCGCTCGCCGATGCCCGACTGGTGGGATATCTCGGTCCTCAATCCCAACAGCAAGGAGCGCCTGGGCTACCCCACCCAGAAGCCGCTGGCGCTGCTCGAACGCATCATCGCCGCCTCGTCGAACGAGGGCGAGGTCGTGCTCGATCCCTTCTGCGGCTGCGGCACCGCGATCCACGCTGCGCAGAAGCTTGGCCGCAAGTGGATCGGGATCGACGTCACCCACCTCGCGATCAGCCTGATCGAAAAGCGGATGCGCGACGCGTTCCCCGGCGCCGCCTTCACCGTCGAGGGCACGCCCAAGGACCTCGCCTCCGCCGAGGATCTCGCGCGGCGCGACAAATACCAGTTCCAATGGTGGGCGGTGTCGATGGTCGACGCCATGCCCTTCGGCGGCCGCAAGAAGGGCGCGGACGGCGGCATCGACGGAGTGATCTACTTCAAGCCCGACGGCAAGCGCACCGACAAGGCTCTGGTCTCGGTCAAGGGCGGCGACAATGTCGGCGTTCCCATGATCCGCGACCTCCATTCCGCCATGGAGCGCGAACGCGCGCCGATCGGCATCTTCCTGACCAAGGCGCTGCCGACCCCCGCGATGGAGCGCGAAGCCGCCGCGGTCGGCCGCTTCGAGGACGCCTGGGGTCGCACCTATCCCCGGCTTCAGATCATCACGCTCGCCGAACTGTTCCGGGGGGTGAAGCCGCAGATCCCCTATGTCGACCCCGCCCACGCCTTCCGCCGCGCGGGCCGGGAAGACACCGCGAAGCAGGACAAGCTGCTGTGACGCCCAGCCGCCGCCGCACCTCCGCCGTCACCCCAGCGAAGGCTGGGTGATAGCGAGACCGACCCTATGCACGGTGAGGAACCTTGAGACGCGCTGTCCTACACGCTCCGCGCCTGCCATCGTCCCGTCCGGACCCGCACGTCCACGCTTTTTCTCAACCGTTGATCGCTTGCACGCCAATGTTCGCGACTTGCGTAAACTTCGGCAACTTCGGCGCCGGAGCCCCGCGTTGAAAGAGAATGCGTTTCGCCTCTCCTTAGCCTCTCCTTCCGCCCGCGCTTCCCTTTTCGCGCCGGTTCCGCTAGGGGGCCGCGGCACTCCAATCGAAGGTTTCTGTTTGGCCAAGGAAGAACTGCTCGAAATGCGCGGCCGCGTGGTGGAGCTGCTCCCCAACGCGATGTTCCGTGTTGCGCTCGAGAACGACCACGAGATCCTCGGCCACACCGCGGGCAAGATGCGCAAGAACCGCATCCGCGTCCTCGTCGGCGACGAGGTGCTGGTCGAGCTCACCCCCTAAGACCTGACCAAGGGCCGGATCACCTACCGGTTCAAATGATAGGCCGGTTCAAGTAGGCGACCGCATGCCGCTGGTTCTGGCGTCATCCTCGCCCCGTCGCCGCGATCTGCTCGCGCGGCTCGGCGTCGTCCCCGACCGCATCGCCGCGCCCGCGATCGACGAGGCTCAGCGCCCCCGCGAGCTGCCCCGCGCCTATGCGCTGCGCCTGGCGATCGAAAAGGCCGAAGCGGTCGACCGCGCCGCCGACGAGATCGTCCTTGCGGGCGACACCACCATCGCGCTCGGCCGCCGCATCCTGCCGCCCGCCGACTCCGCCGACGTCCAGCGCGCGCTGCTGGAGAAGCTGTCGGGCCGCCGCCACCATTGCCTGTCCGCGGTCTGCGTCATCGCGCCCGATGGCCAGGCCCGCACCCGCCTCTCCGACACGATCGTCGCGTTCAAGCCGCTCAGCACGCAGGAGATCGACGCCTATAGCGAATGCGGCGAAGGGCTCGGCAGGGCGGGCGGCTATGCGATCCAGGGCCGCGCCGAAGCGTTCGTCCGCTTCCTCTCGGGCTCGCATTCGGGCGTGATCGGCCTGCCGCTGTTCGAGACCCGAGCCCTCCTCCGCGCCGCCGGTCTGCCGCTTGGCTGAATGGCTCCATGAGGCCGGCATCGGCGAATCGCGCGCCGCGCTGGTCGAGAACGACCGCATCATCGAAGCGCTGATCGAACCCGATGACCGCGCGCTGCGCCTCGGCACGGTCGCTCGCGCCCGCCTCGTCGAGCTTCTCCCCGGCCGCGCGGGCAAGCTCAACATCGACGGCGTCGACGCCCATCTCATCCATGTCCCGCCCGGCGTCACGCAAGGCGGCGCGCTCACCGTCGAGATCGTCCGCGAAGCGCTTCCCGAGCCCGGCCGCGCCAAGCCCGCCCGCGCCGTCGCGACCGACGCCTCGCCCGCGCCCGGCCCCGACCTGCGCGCCCGCATCGCCGCGACCGGTCTCCCCGTCCGCACGCTCCGCCCGCACGAGCCCGATGCGCTCGAGGCGGCGGGCTGGTCCGAGCTGCTGGAGGAGGCCGCGACGGGCGAGATCGTCTTTCCTCGCGGCGCGCTCCGCATGACGCCCACGCCCGCAATGACCTTGTTCGACGTCGACGGTGCCGCCCCGCTCGACACCCTCGCGCTCGCCGCCGCCCGCGCGGTCGCGGAGGCGATCCGGCGGCACGGCGTCGGCGGCTCGGTCGGCATCGACTTTCCGACGCTTGCCGGCAAGGGCCCGCGTCAGGCGGTCGCCGACGCGATCGACGCGCACCTCGCCCCGCCGTTCGAGCGCACCGCGATGAACGGTTTCGGCTTCCTCCAGATCGTCCGTACCCGCCCTCGCGCCTCGCTGCCAGAGCTGCTCCGCGCCGATCCCGCCGCCCCGGCCCGCGCCGCGCTCCGCCAGCTCGAACGCACGCCCCCCGGCGCGCCGCGCCGCCATCGCCTGCCCGCCGCCACGCTCGCCCGGATCACCCCCGAATGGCGCGCGGAGCTCGCCCGTCGCACCGGCTTCCCTCACGACCTGGATCCCGCATGACCTGTCCTGTCTGCAACAAGCCCGCCCAGCCCGCCGTTGCGCCATTCTGCTCGCAGGGCTGCAAGGACCGCGACCTTCTGCAATGGCTCGACGACGGCTATCGCATTCCCGGTCCGCCCGCCGATGAGGAAGGGCTGGACAGCCCGCCGGACCGCGGCTAGACGCGCGCTTCCGGTCCGCTTGCGGCCGGTGCGCCCGGGTAGCTCAGGGGTAGAGCAGACGACTGAAAATCGTCGTGTCGGTGGTTCGACTCAGCCCCAGGGCACCACGTCGCAGGCCGGCCGCGGCTGGCGCAGC